>NZ_JBHSRF010000006.1:0-231425 GCF_042658925.1 Sphaerisporangium aureirubrum | reverse complement strand
CCCCCCGCCCCCACCGCCCGCCCGGCCCCGCCCGGCCCCTCGCGGCCCCTCGCGGCTCCTCCGTGAGGAGCTCTTCCGGCGCCGAGGCGGCGGGACGTGGTACGGCGAATCCGGCGCCGCCGTACGGCGGCCAGCCCGTGTCCGTACCTTTGCGGCCGGTCGGTTCCACATGGTGGTCGACCGGTGACGACTGCTGCCTCGATCGTGAATGAACTGAAACCCCTAGTCGCGTTGGGTGATCTGACCCACCCCTTGTCGTTCACGAGCTTGGCCAGCACAGCCCACCCACCCCGCGAGCCCTCCGCCCGCGCACAAGCGGCACCCCGCGACGGCGGGCGCGGCGACCTCCGCGATAACGAACGGGCGCGGCGATCTCCGCGATAACAGGCGCGGATCCCCCGATGACAGGCACGAAAAGCCATCCGATGACGGGCACGAAAACCTCCCCGATCACGGGGCGGGAACGCCCCCCATCACGGGGCGGGAACGTCCGCGACGGCGGGGCGGGAACGTCCCCGATCACGGGGGCGGGAACGTCCGCGACGGCGGGGCGGGAACGTCCGCGACGGCGGGGCGGGAACGTCCGCGATGGCGGGGGCGGAGGTCTCCGTGACCGTGCGTGCGGAGGTCACCATGAGGGCCGGTGCGGCTACTTTCAGTGACTATGGGGTGCGGGTCTGTGCGGGGCCGTCGCGTAAGGGCGCCGTCCGTGAGGGGGGCGGCCCATCAGGGCAGGCTCCCCGCGACGGCGCACGCCTTCGTTTCTCCGGAGCAGGTGTTCCGGGCCGGTGGGGGTAGGGCGGGAATGGTGCGGCGGATGCGGCGTCGGGGTGCGGTGGGCGGCTGGGTGGGTGGACCTGTGGGAGTGGGTCCGGACGGTGGGGGGCACGATCTAGGCTTGCTGTGTGAGTTCGGCCCCTGGCGGTACGCCCCGCCCCAACGGACCGCGGCGTCGCGACCGGCACGGTCGGGGCATGCGCGGCCCGCTCGCCCCTTCGCATGTGCCCATCGCGCGCTCCCGGGGCGAGCGCTTCGACGATTTCGTGCTGGACGCGGTCGACCGCCTGAAGCCGAAATGGGCCGAGCAACTTTCATCCGTGGAGTTCGCCGTGGAGGACGTCCCCCCGGTGGAGGATCTTCTGGACGGCCCCGGCCGCCTCTCCTCGGACCCCATCCCCTTCGGCCGTGTCCAACCCCCCACCGCCGACTCCCCCCCGATCGTCGTCGTCTACCGCCGCCCTCTGGAAGCAAGGGCCCGCGACCGCGACACCCTGGGCACCCTGGTCCACGACGTAGTCGTAGAACAGGTAGCCAACCTCCTGGGCCTCTCCCCCGAAACCGTCGACCCCGGCTACGACGACCGCCACTGACCCGAGACCACGCACCCCCGAGCCTGCGCGGGGCTCATCGTGCTCCACCACGCCGCGTTCGGGTCCATGCCCCGCCGTCCCGCCCCGCGTTGAGGGGCCGGCCACCGTACGACGGCGCCGAATTCGCCATACGACAACTCACCGTCGCGGCGCCGACTTCAGACCACCCCCAAGGCAGCGCTCACGTGACGTCGCCCCCGCTTACGTCCCGCCAAGTGGTGCACTGCGGAGGCACCGCCGAGATCATGGCTGTCGCCGGACGGCCGTCCGCGTGGGAACCAGCTGGACGGGAGACGCGCGGTCCGGACTCCCTGTCGAGGGTCAGGGGAGGACGGCGGCGGGAGATTCGAGGGTGGGGTGGACTATGGCCCAGATTCGGGTGGGGGTCAGGGGCTGGGTGGTCAGGAGGAGGCCGGTGGGGGTTTGTTCGTCCTGGATTTGGCCGCCGTATATGGGGGCGGAGCCGGGGAGGGGGGTGAGGATGAGGCTGTAGTCGCCGGATTTGCCGGTGGGAGGGGAGAGTTTGATCTCCTTGGTGCGGGCGGCGGGGACTTCGATGTCGACGGGGGGTGGGGGGGTGCCCTTGGTGGGGAAGGTTTGGAGGCGGAATTTTCCGGGGCCCTCGGGGGCGGAGAGGATCAGGCGGGTGGAGATGTTCTTGGCGGTGCGGTTGTCGGCCAGGACGCTGCCCAGGTCTATGGGGGCGGCGCCGGCGGTGAAGGCGATGTCCTGGGCGGTGCCGGTGCCGGTGATCATCAGGCCGGCGACTATGGGGGTCTGGGAGGTCAGCACGATCGCCGAGGGCTGGCCGCCGACGCCGGTGGAGAGGTCCAGGGAGACGGTGGAGCCCGCGGGGACCTCCAGGGTCTCGCGGTTCTTCATGGCGTAGAAGCCGTCGGCGGTCAGGGCCTTCACCTGGACCAGGGTGTCGGCTTCGCCGGGGGACGTCACGTACAGCTCGCGGCGGCCGCCGCCGCCGGGGAGGCCGGGGACGACGACCCTGGTGGCGGGGGGTGCGGCGGGGGGGAGCCAGTCGGTGCCCTTGCCGTCGCCGAGGACGGCCCGGGCGGAGGCGGCCACGCGGCCGCTGGTGGTACGGACCTCCAGGGCCATGACCAGCGGCGACGGTGCCAGCTCGCTGACCTTCACCTCGCGGTGCTCGCCGGGGCGCAGGACCAGGGCGTTGCCGGACTCGCCGACGACCGGGCCCTCGCCCGCGTACACCATGATCTCGATCACCGCCTGGGCGGTGTCGGCGTTGGTGAGGTACAGCGTGATGTCGGCGGTGGCCGGGCCGGGGCCGACGAACCACGCGCTGGCGCCGGGTTCGGCGCAGCGGACGGAGGCCAGGCCGCGGGAGGCCCCTCGGGTCTTCTTGGTCGTCTGGACGGCTTCCAGGCCTGAGGCCATCGCCCCGGTCCCGGCGACCTCCACGGGCGCGGACCCGGCGGGCAGGTCGCGCTTCCACAGCAGGCCGGGCCGGTCGAGCTCGGCCAGGGGCGACGCCTTGGCCTTCACCTCGGTGACGGTCGCCCGCCCGGCGCCCTTGCCTCCCGGCGGGGTGACCGTGCTGATCCGCCCGCCCCCGGGGTCGGGGCACACGGTGGACACCGACTCCACCGCCACCCTGGCCGGGGCCGCGACCTTGGGCGCCACCGGCGCGGGCCGGGTCACGTGCGCGACGCCGTACAGCGCCACCAGCGACGTCAGCACCAACGCCAGGAACCCAAACCGGTTCTCGATCAGCCCCCGGACGATCCCACCCACCCCGACCCGCGGGCCACGCGGGGGCCCCGCGGAGGCGCCGGCGTCATCCTGGCCCCCCGCTCCGTTCGTCCCGGGACCACCAGAACCACCAGAACCACCGGCACCGCCAGAACCACCGGGCCCACCAGGACCGCCGCGACCGCCGCGACCGCCGCGACCGCGACCGCCGGGACCACCAGCAGCACCGGGACCACCGGGACCACCGGGACCGCCAGAAGCACCGGGACCGCCGGCCCGCACGGGACCGCCGTCGTTCTGGGGCTGCCCGTCATTCCGGATATGTCCGTCGTTCCGCGCTTGCCAGATGTCACCGGATCCGCCCGCACGCCCGGGAGCGCCGTCACCCCACACGTCGCCGGATCCGCCCGCACGCACAGGGGCGCCGTCACCCCACACGTCGCTGGACCCGCCCGCACGCCCGGGAGCGCCGTCACCCCACACGTCGCTGGACCCGCCCGCACGCCCGAGAGCGCCGTCACCCCACACGTCCCCGGACCCGCCCGCACGCACAGGAGCGCCATCACCCCACACGTCACCGGACCCGCTGGCACGCACCGGACCACCGGTGCCCCACACATCGTCGGACGGGGCGGCCGGTACAGGTCCGCCGTCGCCCCGAGGCCGCCAGAGGTCGCCGGGCTGGTCCCCCCGGGCCGGGCCGGTCTCCTCCGGCTCCGGTGCGCCACGGCGCCGGCGGCGGCCCTTGTCGCCGGGGGGGCGGGCGCCGGGCTCGGGGGGCGGGGAGTCCTCGCGTCTGCGGCGGCCCTTGCGTTCTGCCATCAACGGACCAGCACCCCCGGGGCCTCTCGTTCCATCGGCTCGTCGGCGTACTCAGGAACGGCCTCGGCGCCCCGCGCCCCCGGGGAGGCGAGGACGAGGACCAGGGCGACCAGGGCCAGCTGGATCCACAGCCAGGTGTCGTGCCGGAACGTGTCGTGCTCGACGGTGACCCGGCCACCGGCGGCGGGGGCGTCGAAGCCCTGGGCCCAGCCGTCCACGGTGGTGCCGGGGACCGAGGCACCCGCGGCCGTGTGCGCGAGCCAGCCGCCGGCGGGTTCGGCGAGCACCAGGGTGCGCTTGCCGGCCCCGGGCGGCACGGTGACCGCGAGGGCGCCGCCGGGCGGATGTTCCACCCGCAGCGGGGTGCGGAGGCCGTCCTGGCCGAGCAGGTACGCCCGGCCGAGGGGGGCGGCCATGCGCCACAGGCCGCCGCTCGCCGAGAGGTTCACCCGGGCCAGGGCCGGGTCGGAGTCCAGGGCCTGGCGGACGGCGGTGTCGACGGGCGCGGGGACGGCGATGAAGCGCACGCCGAACGTGGCGAGGGTCAGGGCGTCGTCGCCGCCCCGCCCGGAGATGACGCCCGCGATCACGTCGCCGAGCCGGGTGCGCAGCGCCGCGGGCACCGGCAGGTCGGTCTCGCCGAGCAGCGGGGAGCGCCCGCGCAGCACGGTGAAGGCCAGCTCGCCGCCCGGCACCTGGCGCAGCACCACGGTGCTCTCGCCGCCGGTGGAGTTCGCGGCGGCGTAGTCGGTCACGACGTCCGGCACGCCGCGCCGCAGCGGCCCGGAGACGCCGTCCCGCACCCAGAGCGCGGCCACGGCCACCGGCCCGGCGCACGCCACCAGCACCACCAGCACGGCCACCACCCGCCGCAGCCCGCGGGCGCGGAACAGCTCGATCACGCGGTACCCGGTCAGCGCGGCGGCCACGATGAGCCCGGTGGCGGCGAACGCCAGCGGCACCCCGGGCCAGCCGGGCGCGCCGGCCACCGGCACCCGGGAGACCACGATGGCGACCAGCACGCCGAACACCGTGACGCCCCACCCGACCACGACCACCATCTGGTGGCGGCGGAACAGCAGCGCCGCCAGCGCGGTGGCGATCAGCCCGGCGGTCACCCAGATGGGCGGCACCCCGGGCCCTCCGGGGCTGAGCATCAGCAGGGACTCGGCGGGCAGCCGGGGGTCGACCAGCGCGGGCCGGTGCAGCCCGGCTTCGAGCAGGATGCGCCCGGGGTCGGTGACGGTCTGCGCCAGCCAGGGCGCGAGCAGCACGACGGGCACCGCCATGGCGATGCCGAGCGAGAGCCCCACCCCGCGCCGCACCCCGCCGAACGACACCGCGGCGAGGCCGCCGAGCACGGCGACCAGGACGTACACCAGGGGCGCGAAGGCCGTGCCCACCGCGAGCAGCAGCCCGAGCGCCCAGGCGGCCCGCCGGGCACCGCGGCGCTCGCCGTTGATGACCCTGGAGGCGAGCGCGGCGTACGCGGGCAGCAGCACGAACACCACGGCCGTGCCGAGCCGCCCGGCGGCCACGACACCGGTCGCGACCGGCAGCAGGGCGTAGGAGGCGGCGAGCCAGACCCGCGCGGGCGGATAGGAGATCATCGAGCGGGTGGCGACATAAGCGGAGATCCCCGCGAGCGGCACGCAGCCGAGCAGCAGCACCGACACGGCGAGCCAGGTCTTGCCGAAAAAGAGCGTGGACAGCGCGGCGAGCACGGCGACGTACGGCGGCGCCCAGGCGTCGGAGCCGAGGCCCGCCGCGTGGTAGCCGGAGGTGTAGAGCTGCCACAGGTCGGAGGCGCCGCCCACCACGGGCACCAGCGCGCCCCCGCCGAGCAGCCCGCCGAGCACCAGCGAGCGTTCCGCGGCCAGCGTGACCGCGAGCAGCGCGAGGCACAGCAGCACGCCGGGGTTGCCGAACACCCGCTGCATCAGCCCGGCGTCGGTGAGCAGTTCGTCGCCCTCTTCCGCGGACGGCTCGGAGATCACCGCGTGGTGCCGCCCGGACGAGTCGATCGGGCCCGAGCCGGAGAGATACCCCTGGAGCATGTCGGCCAGCCGCCGGTACGCCATGCCCTGCGGGGTGAACAGCTTCTTGACCTCGGGATATCCCTGTTTCCTGCCCTGACGCCGGGCCTTGCGCGCCCGCATGAGCCGCCGGGGCCTGCCGAGCACGGACACGAGCGCGACGATCTCGTCCAGCGCGTTGGCGGGCTGTTTGGCGAGGAGCAGGAGCAGGCTGCGCACCAGGGAGGAGACGATGTTGCGCGCCACCGACCACAGCAGGGACCGGAACGGGAGGTTCGCCATGATCACGAACATGGCGTTGCGCCGGTCGAGCCTGCGGGGGTGGTCGGTGCTGGCGGTCAGCCGCCGCCTGCGCCGGGACGCCGCCTCGGCGTGCCACACCACGGCGTCGGTGACGTTGAGCACGCGGTGACCGGCGGCGGTGGCCCGCCAGCACAGGTCGAGGTCGTCGCGGAACAGGGGCAGCTCGGGGTCCAGGCCGCCGAGCGCCTCCCAGACGTCGCGCCGCACCAGCATGCCCGCGGTGGACACCGCGAGCACCTGGCGGACGCCGTCGTGCTGCCCCTGGTCGTACTCCCTGGGTTCCAGGCCGGTGTCGCGGCGGCCGGACCGGTCGACGGTGACACCGGCCTCCAGCAGCAGGCGCCGGTCCAGCCAGTCGCGGATCTTGGGCCCGAGCACGGCGGCCTTCTCGTCCGCCGCGGCGACGGCGAGCAGGGCGGCCAGCGCGTCCGGGTGGGGCGCGCAGTCGTCGTGCAGCAGCCAGATCCACTCGCTCTCGCCGGCGTGGGGCAGCCGCTCCAGGACGGCGGCCACCGCCTCGCCGAAGCCGGTGGAGCGGGGAAGGCTCAGCACGCCGTTGGCGCCGAAGGCCTCGGTCAGCAGCCGGCCGCCGCCGTCACGGCTGCCGTTGTCGACCCCCACGAGCCGGTCGAGGGGCCGTGTCTGCCGCAGGACGCCGTCGAGTGTCTCTCTCAGCCAGCGGGCGCCGTCGTGGGCGACGACGATCGCGGTGACGGACATGCGGGACGGGTGCACGGAGATGATGTCCTCGGGTCGTGTGGCTTGCGCCGATCACGATACGACACCCCCGGCGTGCCTGGTCCGGCACTCTGCCAATCCGGTCCGCCCGACGATGGACGGAACACCGGCTCGTCCCCCCGGACGAGCGGTCACGACCCCCCGGACGTGCCCGCTCTCAGCCGGCCTCGCGCTTGATGCGCCGACGCTCCCTTTCCGACAATCCCCCCCAGATGCCGAACCGTTCGTCGTGCTGCAACGCGTACTCCAGGCACTCGGCCCGGACTTCGCAGGAACGGCACACCTTCTTCGCCTCTCGCGTCGACCCGCCCTTCTCTGGAAAAAACGCCTCCGGGTCGGTCTGCGCGCACAGTGCGCGCTCTTGCCACCCCAGCTCTTCCGCGCCGAGCATCTGTGCCATGACCAGGTCGGTCACTGCACACCTCCTGCTGATCGCCCACCCGCCCCGCAACGGAGCCCCCCTTTTGAACACCTTCCTCAATACCCACGATGTGAAAGGCGTAACAACACAGCTGTAATTACACGCGTGTGCCGCATGTGGCGTCAAGCGGCAGGACGGTATCCGGGGAAAGAGCAGCTCACCCCGGTATGCGGGCCCCTCGGCGGAATGGGGCCACCACAGCGTCGGCGGCACAGGCCGCCTGGGGGATCCGGCTGCCTCCAAGATCCCCCGATCCTCAATGCCCTCAGCGGTCGGAACCGTACCAGGGGGCCCCTTGATCTGCTCCAGATTGTGCTTGATCTCTACCGGGGCTTTCCTCGGGCGTTGCCTGAGGGGTCCGATCCGGCGCGTATATGGCGGTCGGGTCGATCGCGTCGCCCCGGCGCGGCTGGGGCGCGGAGGGGGGCAGGGCGGACGGCAGGGGGGCGTTCAGCGGGTCGTCCTGGAACGCCTTCTGCTCGAACCGCACGGTCCGCTCGGCGGGTGCCTCCTCCCAGCCGGGGATCGGCTGGGGGTACGGCTGGGGCTCCGCGGGGGCCGGGTAGGACGGCTCCGGGGTCCCGTAGACCGAGTCGGCGCGGGACTGGTAGGTGCCGGTGTCGATGGGTGCCTGCGGGTGGCCGAAGGGGTTGCCGTAGCCGGAGGCGTAGTCAGGCGTGCGCACCGGCTGCGTCCCGGTGGTCTCGCCGCCGTGCCCGCCGCTCCCCTGCTCGGCGCGGCCCCCCTGGGCCTGGTAGTTCTGCGCCTGCTGGTACGCCTGCGCGATCTGCTGAGCGCGCGCGTCCGAGCCGTCGGCGTACAGCGGGGAGGCCTCGGACGGCCGCCCGTGCTCCCCGGTGGGGTAGCCGCCGCCGAACTGCTCACCGCCCTGGGGGTAGCCCCCCGCGTACCCCGGCTGGTCCAGCGGGCTCGCCTGCGGACCGGTCTGCCCGTACGAGGAGTCCAGCGGGCTCACCTGCGGGCCGCTCTGGCCGTACTGGGGCTGATCCACCGGGGCCGCCTGCTGGCCGTACGACGAGTCCAGCGGGCTCACCTGGGACCCGCTCTGGCCGTAGGTGGAGTCCAGCGGGGTCACCTGCGGGCCGCTCTGGCCGTAGCCGGGCTGCTGCTGGTCCAGGGGGCTCACCTGCGAGCCCGTCTGCCCGTATCCGGGCTGGTCCAGGGGGCTCAACTGCGGAGCGGTCTGGCCGTACGAGGAGTCGAGCGGGCTGACCTGCGGGCCGCTCTGGCCGTACGAGGAGTCCAGCGGGGTCACCTGGGGGCCGCTCTGGCCGTACGAGGAGTCCAGCGGGGTCACCTGGGGGCCGCTCTGGCCGTACGAGGAGTCCAGCGGGCTGAGCTGCGGGCCGCTCTGGCCGTACGCGAGCTGGTCGGAGAAGGGTGCCTGTGGGCCGGTCTGGCCGTACGCCGGGGGCTGGTCGGCCTGGCCGGAGTGCGGGAGGGCCTGGCGGGCGCCGGTGGTGAAGGCGTCGGGCGGGGTGCCGAAGGCGCCGCCGCCCGAGGAGGGGTAGGCGGTGCCCGCCTGCTGCTGCGCGTACGACCCGGGTATCTGGGGGTCGGTGGACTCGCCCTGGGGGCCGCCGGCCGGGTAGAGCGCGGGCGGGAACTCCAGGGGCTGGGAGTGCTGGGGCGAGTAGCTGTCCGACTGCGGCGGCTGCTGGTCGGCCGCCACGTACGGGTGCGGCTCGGCGGGCGACGGGAACTGCGGGCCGCCGAACTGCTGCGGGCCACCGGGCGTGGGGTGCTCGGCGTACCCCGGCGGCGTGCCGAACGCCTGCGGGCCGGACATCTGCGGGCCGGGCATCTGGGGGTTGGGCAGCTGGGGGTTGGACACCTGCTGGCCGGGCATTTGCTGGCCCACCATCTGAGGGCCGGGCACCTGAGGACCGGCCGCCTGAGCACCGGCCATCTGCGGACCGCCCATCTGCTGCCCCTGTGGGCCGCCCATCTGCGGGCTCCCCATCTGGCCGCCGGGAGGCGGGCCGTGCGGCGCGCCCATGCCGGGTGTGAAGCCGGCGGTGGCGGGTGTGCGGGGCGGGCGGGGGGCGGCGGGCGGCAGGACCGACAGCGCGTACAGCAGCGCGAGCACGGACAGCAGCAGGCCGGGCACTCCGGTGAGCACCCACGAGAAGGCGTTCACCCAGATGGAGCCGCCCCCGATCAGGGTCCCGAAAAGGGTGACCACGCCGATGAGCGCGGAGGCCCCGAGGACCCCGATCACCCCGAGGTGGATCAGCCGCGCGCGGGGAGCGGGCGGCCCGAACCGGGTGGCCAGGAAGAACGCGCCGAGCGCGAGCGCCGTGTGCACCGGCGAGGTGAGCGATGTGAACGTGTAGACGGACCAGTCGCCGAAGGTGACCGAGGTGAACAGCAGCCGCACCACCGCGATGAGCACCTCGGCGCACACCAGCGCGAGCATGATCCATGCCGCGGGCTCGCGGAGCCGTCCGGGCTCTACTTTGACCACAACTACCTACCCCCCATGGGTCATACGCCACCCGAAGTTTCGCACATATCCCCACTTAAGAGCGTGCAGACCCACAAACCACACCCTCCCCACGCCCCGCATCGGCACGCCCCGCAATGCCGTGACCTGGGCGTTTCATCGGACCACCCCACCGGGCGGCCCACCGGGCGACACACCAGTGGAACACTTGACAACATGCGCATCGTGTCCCTCGCCGGCGGCATCGGCGGCGCCCGTTTCCTGCGCGGGCTCCGCGCCGCGGCCCCCGACGCCGAGATCACCGTCATCGGCAACACCGGTGACGACATCACCCTCTTCGGCCTGCGGGTCTGTCCCGACCTCGACACCGTGATGTACACCCTCGGCGGCGGCATCGACGAGCAGCAGGGCTGGGGGCGGGCCGGCGAGCACCACGTCGTCAAGGAGGAGCTCGCGGCGTACGGCGTGGAACCCCAGTGGTTCGGCCTCGGCGACCGCGACTTCGCCACCCACATCGTGCGCACCCAGATGCTGGGCGCGGGCTACCCCCTGTCCGCGGTCACCGAGGCGCTGTGCGACCGCTGGCGGCCGGGCGTGCGGCTGATCCCGATGACCGACGACCGCGCCGAGACCCATGTGATCGTCGAGGACGAGCAGGGGCGCCGGGCGATCCACTTCCAGGAGTGGTGGGTGCGGCTGCGCGCCTCCGTCCCGGCGAAGGGCTTCGCCCTGGTCGGCGCCGAGGACGCCAAACCGGCCCCGGGCGTGCTCGAGGCGATCAGGGACGCGGACGCCGTCATCCTGCCGCCGTCCAATCCCGTGGTGAGCATCGGGACGATCCTCCAGATCCCCGGCATTCGCGAGGCGGTGGAGGCGAAGCCGGTGGTGGGCGTGTCCCCCATCATCGGCGGCGCCCCGGTGCGCGGCATGGCCGACGCCTGCCTCACCGCGATCGGCGTGGAGACCAGCGCCCAGGCGGTGCTGGAGCTGTACGGCTCCCGGCTGGTGGACGGCTGGCTGGTGGCCGAGCAGGACGCGGACGTCGCCCTGGAAGGCGTGCGGGTGGAGGCCCGTCCCCTGCTGATGAGCGATCCCGAGGCCACCGCCGCCATCGCGCGGGCGGCGCTGGAGCTGGTCAAGTGATCACCATCCACCCGGTGCCCGGCCTGCCCGAGGTGCGGCCGGGCGACGACCTCGCCGCGCTGATCGCCGCCGCCGTGCCGGACCTCGCGGACGGGGACATCCTGGTCGTCACCTCCAAGATCGCCAGCAAGGCCGAGGGCCGGGTGCGCCGGGCCGCCGGACGCGCGGAGGCCATCGCCGGCGAGACCGAGCGGGTCGTGGCCCGGCGCGGCGAGACCGTCATCGCGCAGACCCGCCACGGGTTCGTGATGGCCGCCGCCGGGGTGGACGCCTCCAACACCGAGCCGGGCACGGTGCTGCTGCTGCCCGAGGACCCCGACGCCTCCGCGCGGCGCGTCCGGGCTGGGCTGGGGGCGAACGTCGGGGTGATCCTTTCGGACACCTTCGGGCGGCCCTGGCGCAACGGGCTGACCGACATGGCCATCGGCGCCGCAGGGGTGCGCCCGCTGGACGACTTCCGCGGCAGGTCCGACGGGTACGGCAACCCGCTGTCGGCCACCGTCACCGCACTGGTGGACGAGATCGCGGCGGCGGCCGAGCTGGTGAAGGGCAAGCTGGCCGGGGTGCCGGTCGCGGTGGTGCGCGGGCTGTCCCACCTGGTGACGGCCGAGGACGGCCCCGGGGTGCGCCCGCTGATCCGCCCGGCCGCCGAGGACATGTTCCGGTACGGCGCCGCCGACGTGCTGTTCGCCCGGCGCACCGTCAGAGAGTTCTCCGCCGATCCCGTGGACCCCGCGGCGGTCAGGCGGGCGGTCGGGGCCGCCGTCAGCGCGCCCGCGCCGCACCACACCACGCCGTGGCGGTTCGTGCTGCTGGAGACGCCGTCGGCCCGCGAGAAGCTGCTGGACGCGATGCTGGAGGCGTGGATCGCCGACCTGCGGGCGACCGGCTTCACCGAGGAGTCCGTCGCCAAGCGGGTGCGGCGCGGCGACGTGCTGCGCCGGGCGCCGTACCTCGTGGTGCCGTGCCTGGTGATGGACGGCTCGCACACCTACCCCGACGCGCGCCGCAACGCCGCCGAGCGGGAGATGTTCGTGGTGGCGGCGGGGGCGGGCGTGCAGAACCTGCTGGTCCACCTGGCCGTGGAGGGGCTCGGCTCGGCGTGGGTGTCCTCCACCATGTTCTGCCGCGACGTGGTGCGCGAGGTGCTCGACCTCCCCGGCTCCTGGGACCCCATGGGCGCGGTCGCGGTCGGCCACCCGGCCGCCCCGCCGCGCGACCGCCCGCCGAGGGACGCGGCGGACTTCATCGTCACCCGCTGACCGGCTCCTCGCGGTCGGGGCCGGCCCCGACCGGCTTCCGCGGGCGGTTCCGGGGTGCCGCCGGCGGCCGGCCCGAGGGCTCGGGGGCGGGTGCCGTCAGCTCGTCCTGGCGCAGGTGGGGTGGCACAGGCGGCGGGCCAGGGCGCTGAGCACGACGTCGATGATCTCGCCGGGGCTGGTGGCGACGTGCAGCGAGCCGTTGGTGACCGAGGTGATCTCGGCCAGCGCGTCCCGGTCGACCCCGGAGCCGAACGCGATCACGATGATCTGCACCGGGCGGTCGGGGTCCCACTCCTCGCGCAGCTCGCGCACCAGAGCGGCCCGGGACAGCCCGGCGCCGTCGTCCCGCCCGGCGGTGATGGCCAGCACCGAGTTGTTCCGCGCGGGGTCGTACTTCGAGGTCACCTCGCGGAAGCCCGCCAGGATGCTGTCGTACAGCGAGCTGCGGCGCCCCTGGTACGCCTTGAGCGTGCGGGTCAGCTCGGTCAGGCGGCTGCGCCGGGTGAACTGGTCGGACGGACGGTCGGGCTGGCCGATCGGCCCGAGGCCGACCAGCTCGCGGTGGCCCGCGCCGCCGCCCAGACCGTCGGCGAACTCCCACAGGCCCATGCTGGTCGTGTCGGGGAACAGCTGGAGGCCGGTGCGGGCCGCCTCCAGCGCCACCGACTGGCGGGTGGCGCCCTTGCGCCCGGCGATCGGCTCGGCCATGTGCCGGGAGGCGTCCGTCATCACCAGCACGCCGGTCGGCGGGGCCAGGCGGCTCCACGCCTCCAGGGCCGCGTCGACCAGCGGCGGGGTGATGGAGGGACGGGGGCTCGGCGGGGTGGCCGGGATCTCGGTGCCCGCGCCGAGCGGCGGTTCCTTGCCGCCGGGGGTGCGGAAGCCGCCCCTGCGCACGGCGGAGCGCGCCTCGAGCGACGTCAGCCAGTCGCCGAACAGCCGCGCCCCGGCCGCCACGTCGGGCTCCTCGGCGGTGACGACGTAGGGGTAGTCGAGCAGGATCGTGCCCTCTTTGGGGTAGAGGGCGACGACCGGGTCCGCGGACGGGACGCGGTTGCGCAGCCACACCGACTGCTCGGGCACCACGACCACCGGGCGCCGCCAGTACGAGCGGTCCTCCGCGGCGGCGACCATGGTGCGGTAGTCCGGCGCCGAGCCCGCCTGCGCCATGCGGACGAACGCGGTGAGCTGCTTGTCGCCGGCGGGGCCCGTGCCCGCGAGGTCCCTGGCCGCGGCGACGGTGGCGATCCCGGCGCCCGCGACCGAGGGGTCGGGGATGCGCACCACGTCCGGCTCGTCCTTGCCGGGCTGGAGCCGCCCGCGCGCGGTGGCCGGGAAGACCATCTCCCAGCTCATCTCGGTCTTCCCGCCCGCGAACGTGTCAGCCAGGGAGCGGGTGGTGGCGAACACCAGCGGCGAGGTGGCGACCACCGTGTCGCCGGGGGCGAGGCCGGTGGCGCCGGAGGCGCGGGCCAGCCGGATCCAGGCCGTGGAGTCGGCGATCCACGCGGCGGGGCGCCCGGCGGGCACCCCCGCCGGGTCGCCGATCAGGGTGCGCAGCACGGGCGCGGGCGGCTGCTCGGCGACCTGCACGAGCACGCAGCGGCCGTCCACCGCGGCCCTGGTGGTGTTGAACCGCTCGGCGGCCTCCATGGCGACCGGCGCGAAGTCCACCGCGGCGTCCACGCCGACCAGGACGGGGTTGCGGGCCGAGCAGGGGCCGCCGCTGCCTTGGAAGACCACGACGAGCACGCCCGCCAGCACCACCAGCGCGAGGGCCGCCGCGATGACGCCGCCACGCCCGCCGCGCCTGCCACGCCGCCGCGGGACCTCGGCAAGCGGGTCCGCGCGGTGCCGACCTGGACGACCAGACGCCACGGTTCGCCTCTCGAAGTGTCACGTTCCGGCGGATGAGCCCGACGATCGTCCAATGCCCCCCGTGCGGTGCGCAACCCTTGCTCACCGTCAAATATGAAACTTGTTATAACCGCCCCGGAATCGCGGTGTTCGTGCCTATCGCGCCGCCAGCGGCAGGGTGCGGCGGATGCTGCGGCAGACGCCGTCGCTGGCCCGTGCGGCGGCCACGCGCTCCTCGGACGGCACGCCGTACCCGGTGGTGCGCTGGCGCAGCGGGCGGCCGGTGGGCTCCACCATGGCGGCGATCTCGCTGATCGTCTTGTAGGAGCCGTTCTCCGAGCCCGCCATCCGGCTGATCGTCTCCTCCATCAGGGTGCCGCCGAGGTCGTTCACCCCGCCGGTCAGCACGTCGCGGCACAGGTCGTCGCGGAGCTTCACCCACGAGCACTGGATGTTGGAGATGGCGCCGTGCAGCATCACGCGGGCCAGGGCGTGCACGGCGCGGTTCTCCGGCGCCGTGGGCCCGGGGCGGGCGATCCCGGCGAGGTAGATGGGCGCGCTGTGGTGGACGAACGGCAGCAGGACGAACTCGGAGAAACCGCCGGTGTCCTCCTGGATGGAGCGGATCAGCCGGATGTGCGCCACCCAGTGGGCGGGGGTGTCCACGTGGCCGTACATCATCGTGGAGGTGGTCGGGATGCCGAGGCGGTGCGCGGTGGTGATCACCTCGATCCAGTCCCGGGTGGGGAGCTTGCCCTTGGTCAGCACCCAGCGCACGTCGTCGTCCAGGATCTCGGCGGCCGTGCCGGGCAGCGAGTCCACCCCGGCCTCCCTGGCGGCCTCCAGCCAGTCGCGCACCGACATGTCGGTGCGGGTGGCGCCGTTCATGACCTCCATCGGGGAGAAGGCGTGCACGTGCATGCCGGGGACGCGGGCCTTGACCGCCCTGGCGATGTCGAAGTACGCGGTGCCGGGCAGGTCGGGGTGGATGCCGCCCTGCATGCAGACCTCGGTGGCGCCCGCCTCCCACGCCTCGGCGGCGCGGTCGGCGACCTGGTCGAGCGACAGGGTGTAGGCGTCGGCGTCGGTGCGGCGCTGGGCGAACGCGCAGAAGCGGCAGCCGGTGTAGCAGACGTTGGTGAAGTTGATGTTGCGGTTCACCACGTACGTCACGTCGTCGCCGGCCGCCTCCCGGCGCAGGCCGTCGGCGACGCGGCACAGCTCCGCGAGGTCCGCGCCCTCGGCGCCGAGCAGGGTGACGGCCTGGTCGTCGGTGAGCGCGGCGGGGGCGGACTCGGCGCGGCGCAGGGCCTCGCGCATGTCGCCGGAGATCCGTGACCCCGTGGCGGCCGGGAGGCGGTCGCGCAGGGCCTCCCAGTCGCCGTACACGTTGTCGAAGTCGTCGCGGCGGTCCGCCGAGCGCCCGCTCCCGTCGACCTCCACGTGCAGGTCGGTGCGGCCGGACGCGGTGAAGCCGCCGTCCGGCTCCTGCCAGGGCCTGCCCACCGGCAGCACGTCGCGGGCCAGGCCGGTCTCCGGGTCGGCGAGGGCGTCCACGTGGCCGCGCAGGCGCGGGTCCAGCCACGGCTCGCCGGCCAGGACGTACTCGGGGTAGATCGTCAGGCGTTCCCTGAGCGTGAAGCCGGCCGCCGCGGTGCGGGACGCCAGCTCGTCGATGTGCGGCCAGGGGCGCTCGGGGTTGACGTGGTCGGGCGTCAGCGGGGACACCCCGCCCCAGTCGTCGATGCCCGCCTGGATCATCAGGGCGTACTCGTCGCCGATGAGGTTCGGCGGGGCCTGGACGCGCATGCGGGAGCCGAGCACGAGCCGGGTCACCGCGATGGTGGCGGCCAGTTCGTGCAGGTCCGCGTCCGGCATGCCGCGCATGGCGGTGTCCGGCTTGGCGCGGAAGTTCTGCACGATGACCTCCTGCACGCCGCCGTACTCGCGGGCGGCCCGCCGGATCGCGAAGATCGACTCGGCGCGGTCGGTCACGGTCTCGCCGATCCCGATGAGGATGCCCGTGGTGAACGGCACGTTGGAGCGCCCGGCGTCCTCCAGCACCCGCAGCCGGACGGCGGGGTCCTTGTCCGGCGAGCCGTGGTGCGCGCCGCCCTTCTCCTCGAACAGGCGCCGCGAGGTGGTCTCCAGCATCATGCCCATGGACGGCGCGACCGGCTTGAGGCGCTGCAGGTCCCCCCAGGTCATCACGCCCGGGTTGAGGTGCGGGAGCAGGCCCGTCTCCTCCAGCACCCGCACGGCCATGGCCCGCACGTAGGACAGGGTGTCGTCGTACCCGTGGGCGTCCAGCCACTCCCTGGCCTGGTGCCACCGGTCCTCGGGACGGTCCCCGAGGGTGAACAGGGCCTCCTTGCAGCCCATCTCGGCGCCCCGGCGGGCGATGTCCAGCACCTCGTCGGGGCTGAGGAACGCCGCGGGAAGCTTCCCCGGCGCGGTGGCGAAGGTGCAGTAGCCGCACCGGTCCCTGCACAGCCGGGTCAGCGGGATGAACACCTTCCGGCTGTACGTGATCATCCCTTCCCGGCCCGCCGAGGCCAGCCCCGCGTCCCGCACCCGCCCCGCGTGGCCGAGCAGCCTCGTAAGGTCCCCGCCCCGCGCGTGCAGCAGAACGGTGGCCTCCGCCACGTCCAGCGCCTTACCGTCCCTGGCCCGAGCCAGTGCCCGCCGCATCGCGGCGTCTGTGGGGATCACGTCCATGCATCGCACAGTACGAAACCGGGAGGGACACCGGGTGCGGCGGGTCCCGGATCAGGGGTGCGGAGTGTTTAGGGCCGCTTAATGGTAAGGGCCAGCAAATCTCGATGGACGTAAAACTATGCACGAGAACATAATTAAGAGGTCGCCCCAGGCGGCGCCCTCGGACCCCCGGGGGACACCGGATCCGGACCCCCGGACCGGGCACCACCGGCCCCGGAACCACGGGACCCGCATCCCCCACTAGGAGCACGCCATGTCCTGGCTCGTCCTCGCCTTCATCCTCGCCGCCGCCGTCCTCGCCCCGCTGTTCGGCGCCGACACGCGCGACGGTCGTGACTGGAAACCCGCCGCCACGCCCGCGCACGACGACGACCCGTACGCCTCGGCCCGCCCGCGCGGCCGGTTAGTCCGCTTCCGCGAACGGCGCGCGGCCGTTCACATCCCGGTCCTCGGCACCCGCCGCGTCCGCACGGGCGCCTGACCCGCGGCACCTCCGTCCCACGCCCCCGCCACCCGCGGCGGGGGCGGGCCGCGAAAAGCGCCGGCGGTGATCGAGACCGGGGACGCCGGGCGGGTCAGAACGAGCGATAGTCGCGGGCCGGCATCCGTGGGCCCCGCGCCGGGGGACGGGTGCCGCCCAGCTCCAGGAGCCGGACGATGCGATGGCGGTGGCCCCGGTAGGGGGCCAGGAGCTCGAGCATCCCGGCGTCGTCGGTGCGGTCACCGGTCAGGGACCAGCCGACCAGCGACGGAATATGGTAATCACCCACCGAGACGGCGTCGGGATCGCCGTGGGCGCGCTGGCGGGTCTCGGCGGAGGTCCACACGCCGATGCCGGGCAGGGATCGCATCAGGCGGTCGGCCTCGGCGGATCCGGCGGCCTCGAACTTCTCCGCGTGCCGGGCGGCGTTGATGATCGTCTTGGCCCGCACGCCCTCCACGCCCGCCCGGTGCCAGTCCCAGGACGGGATCGCCCGCCAGACCTCGGGGGCCGGGCAGATCCGCATCCCCGCGGGCCCCGGACCGGGGGCGGGATCGCCGTACCTGCTCAGGAGCCAGCGCCACGCCCGGCGCGCCTCCCGGCCCACCACCTTCTGCTCCAGCACGGCGGGCACCAGCGCCTCGAAGACCCGCGACGTGCGCCCCACCCGCAGATCGCCGTACCGCCCGGCCAGCTCACGGATCAGGGCGTGGCCGCCGCCGCCGAGCCGGTCCATCAGGGCGCGGAAGTCGGCCAGCGGGTCGGCGGCGCCGAGCAGCTGCGGCAGCGTCTCCAGCAGCCACTCCGCCCCGGGCCCGAAGGCCCGGCCGAGCACCAGCCCCTCACGCGGGTGGGCCGAGACGCGGATCGTGCCGGGCCCGGCGGGTGTGCGGGACGTCCGCCAGATCGCGCCGTCCGCAGCCTGCTGCCAGGTGGGGTCGCCGGACCCCCGCCGGTGCGGCAGGAGCGTCCTCGCCACATCCAGCGGGCCCTCCGGCCGCCACCCGCGTTCACGCACGGGGCCAGACTAACGCCGCCCCGGGAGCACCTCCCGGGCGCCGGGTCAGATCTCGCTGGAGAAGCGGACCGAGCACGCGGGCAGCTGGACGCCCGGCCAGACGCGCATCCCCGACAGCAGCTCGTTGTCCGCGCCGACCACGGCGCCGTCGCCGACGACCACGTTGCGCAGCACGGCGCCGGAGCAGACGCGGGCCCCGGCGCCCACCACCGACTCGTGGACGGTGGCGCCGGACTCCACGACGCTGTCCTCGGAGAGGACGCTGCCGTGGACCGAGGCGTCCGACATCACACGGGCCCGGGCGCCGACCACGGTGCCGCCGGAGAGCTTGGCGTTGGGCGAGACCTCGGCGCCGGGGAGGACGAGGTGCTCGCCGGTGGGGCCGGGCAGGGCCGGGGACGGCAGGTGGCCGAGGACCAGGTCGCAGGAGCCCTGGACGAACGCGGCGGGGGTGCCGACGTCCAGCCAGTAGGTGCGGTCGGCGTAACCGAGCACGGTCTCGCCCGCGGCGATCATGCCGGGGAAGGTCTCCCGCTCGACCGACACGACCTGGCCCTTCGGGATGCGGTCGATGGCGGAGCGCTGGAACACGTAGCACCCGGCGTTGACGCGGTTGGTCACGGGGTTCGGGGTCTTCTCCAGGAACGCGGTGACCCGGCCGTCGGTGTCGGTCGGGACGCAGCCGAACCGCGACGGGTCGTCCACCTCGGTGAGGTGCAGCGTGACCGAGGCGCGACGCTCGACGTGCGTGCGGACCTGGGCGCCGATGTCGTGCCCGGACAGGATGTCGCCGTTCAGCACCAGGACCGGCGCGTCCGGGCCGCAGGTCAGGGCCTCGGCGGCGTTGCGGATCGCCCCGCCGGTGCCGAGGGGGCTGCGTTCGGTCATGTAGTGGAGGGACAGGCCGAACTCCGAGCCGTCGCCGAACGCCTCGGTGAACATCTCGGCGCGGTAGGACGTGGCGAACACGATGCGGCGCACGCCGAACGACCTGGCCCGGGCGAGCTGGTGGGCGAGGAAGGGGACGCCCGCGGTGCGCAGCAGCGGCTTGGGGGTGCGTAGCGTGAGCGGGCGCAGGCGGGTGCCCTGCCCGCCGACTAGGAGGATGGCCTCAAGGTGCGCCGACTGCGGTGGGCGGGTCTCCGTCACACCGTGAGGCTAGCTCACCGGTCGATCGTTCGCAGATAACGACGAGCTCACCGATTGATCGTCAGCCGGTAACGGCGCTCACTGCTCGACCGCGCGCTGGTACGACTGCAGGTGGGCCTCGGCCGAGGCGTCCCAGGTGAACTCCCGGGAGCGGGCCAGACCGGCGGCGCCCAGGGTCCCCCGGCGGGCGGGCGACTCCAGCAGGGCGCGCAGGGCCACCCTGATGCTCTCGGCGTCCGGCTCGGTGTAGGCGACCGCCTCCCCGCCCACCTCGGGCAGCGAGGTGCGGTGGGTGGTCAGCACCGGGGCGCCGCAGGCCATGGCCTCCAGCACCGGCAGGCCGAAGCCCTCGCCGCGGGAGGGGAAGGCCACGACGACCGCGCCGCCGAGGAAGCCGGACAGGTCGGCGAAGGAGAGATAGCCGGGGCGGACGACCCGCACGGTGACGGGCAGCTCCTCGATCGCGGCGTCGACCTCGTCCTCCCACACCGCCGCGCTGGCCAGCACCAGCGCGGGCGGGGACGGGAGGTCCGCCACGGCCTGGCCGAAGCCCCGCACGAGGTTCGGCACGTTCTTGCGCGGCTCGAAGGCGCCGAGGAACGCCACGTACGGCTTCCCGTGCAGCCCGAGCCGGTCGGCGGCCTTCCGCAGCTCGGCGGGGGACGGCGGGTGGAACAGCCCGGGGTCGACCCCGTGGTAGGCCACGTCGATGCGGGTGGGGTCGGCGCCGAGGAGCCGCTCCAGCTCGTCCCTGGTGGCCTTGGACGGCACCACGACCCGGGCGGCGTTGCGCACGGCCGTGCGGGTCGCCGCGCGGAAGAACGCCGCCCGCTCGGTGTCATGCCGGCCCTCGGTGAACCACGTCACGTCGTGCACCGTGGCGACCGTGGGCAGCCCGGCGTGCGGCGGGATGGAGTAGTACGGCGCGTGGATGACCTTGGCCCCCACCTGCCGGGCGAGCACCGGCACACCGGTCTGCCCCCACACCAGGCGGGCCCCCCGGCTCGCGATGGCCGACGGCCCCGGCAGCACCTCGGCGGCGGGCGCCAGCCGTCCGTACCGCTCGGCGTCGGACCGCTGGCAGACGATGGCGAGGTCGGCCCCCGCCCGCCCGAGGGCGGCCACGAGCCCGTCGACGTACCGGATCAACCCCCCGCGGTCCGCCGGGACCGCGGCGGCGTCAACGAGCACCCTCAAGAGCGATCGCTCCCTTCCGGTCTTCCCAACGTTCCGGCGGAGACCTAAGGCAGGCGAAAGCCCACACGCCCAGGCCAGGCACCCCTCCCTGGGCCCCGCACTCGTCCCGATCCCCACCCCTGTTCACTCTATTGCGAGGTCCCCCGGATCCGTGAGAGAAATCACACCTCATTTCCCCCGAACCCCACCCCACCAACAGGCGAACAGCACCCTCTTCTGGCCGGTCAGACCCCTCAAGGAGGCTTCAGTCGCCGGGGACGGGGACCCGGGCGGACTCGGCGCGGCGGGCGGCGAGACCGGCCGCGGCGGCGCAGATCAGGTCGCCCAGGGAGACGACCAGGCGGGAGCACAGGGCCGCGGCGATGGCCGGGCCGGCGTCCAGGACGGGGGCGAGGGCGGCGACCATGGCGACCTCGCGCACCCCGGCGCCCGCCGGAGCGATCACCACCACGAAGCCGAGGCACCAGGCCAGCGCGAACGCCCCGAAGGACAACCCGAACGCGCGGGGGCCGGTCGCGCCCAGCCCGGCGACGATCAGGGCGAGGTGCACGCCGTACGCGGCCCACCCCGCGAAGGCCCACGCCGCCGACGCCAGCACCCCGCGCCGGGTCAGCGGGCGCTCCAGCGGGGGGCGCCGGAGCAGCCGCAGGCCGAGGCCGAGCAGGCCGTTGACGACACGGGGATGCAGGCCCGCGACCAGCAGCGGCAGCAGCAGGAGCAGCCAGCCGAACCGGGCCACCGACCCCCCGGCCAGGCCGGGGAGCGTCACGACGGCCACCGTGATCCCGGTGGCGAGATAGAGCGGGTAGGTGAGGAAGAACGCGGCGGCGCTGCGCGGCCGGGGCACCCCGAGGTCCTTGCCGAGCTCCATCTGCGCCAGGACCGGCCACAGCGACCCGGGGATGTACTTGCCGAGCTGCCCGACGAAGAAGACCTTGGCCGCGTCCGGCAGCGCCAGCGGCGACCCCAGGTCGGCCAGCAGGGCCCGCCACATCATCATCCCGGCCATCAGGGCGGCCAGCACGGCCACCACCGACCCGGCCAGCAGCCCCCACGACAGCCGCGCGAACCCCTCGGCCACGGCGTCCCACCGGCTCGCCACGGCCCACACCCCGAAGCCGAGCGCGACCGCGAGGAAGCCGAACCGCACCGTCTTCCTGCGGGTCAGCGCCATCGCTCCGTTCAGGACGCTCACGGTGTGCGTACGGACCGGGGCGGCTGCGGCAGAGCGGCGCCGAGGGGGCGGCGGGGGGTCTTGGTGGCCACCCACAGGTAGGTGGGGACGACCGGCAGCAGGCCGCGCAGGGCCGGGCGGGGCGTGCGGGCCAGGGCGGCCTGGGCGGCGCGCCCGGCGGCGCCGGGGAACAGCTCTCCCCCGGCGAAACGATCGGGACTGACGAGGACGGGCAGGGAGTAGTCCCAGATGTGGAAGTCGCGGAGCATGCGCCGTAGGCCGCCCCGGGTGCGGAACCGCTCGTGGTAGTGGTCGGCGCGGCCGGAGAGGCGGACGTACCGGTCGGCCAGCGCGGGGGGCAGGTAGGACAGGAACGGCAGCTTGTAGTGGGGCTCCATGACGCCGAGGCGGTTGCCGAGACCGAGGTAGAGCACGCCGTCGTCGGCCAGCACCCGGTGCATCTCCTTGACCACGGCGTCGGGGTCCACGACGTGCTCGTAGATGTGGTTGAACACCAGCGCGTCCATCGACCCGTCGGGGAACGGCAGGGCCGTCCCGTCGGCGCACAGGAACGTCACGCGCTCCCCGAACCGCTCGGACGCCTTGCGCAGGCCCGGGACGTCGATGTCCACCCCGATCGCGTGCCGCGCCCCGGCCGAGGCCAGCTCGTCGGCGATGAACCCGGCCGAGCACCCGATGTCCGCGACGGTCATCCCGTCGAGCACCGGCCCGTCCCCCGGGGCCCGCCCGAGGAAGTGCCCGAGCACCGCGATGATCTTCGCGGCCTTCCGCCGCCGCTTGGCCTCGTCGAGCATCGCCCCCTGGAACTCCGAGTAGGCGAGCTGCACCGCACGTTCCTTACCCACGCCGCACAACACTAGTGCGCCGCCCGCGCCCCTTCCCCCGAGTCGCCCGTTCCCGCGTCTTACCGGTACGCGCGGGAGAGCGCCGGGGGACGGGCCGGAGCCTTACGCTGGGCGGGTGCTGAGGCGGTTGCGATCGAGCCGGCTGCTCCGGGTGGGGCTGGCCGTGGTCGCGCTGGGCTTCCTCGGGTACGGGCTGGCGGCCAACTGGAGCGCCACGGCGGCGGCGCTCGGCAGGCTGTCGTGGGGGACGGTCGCCGGGGCCGTAGCGGCGGTGCTCGCGGGGGTCGGGTGCATGCTGGTCGCCTGGCGGGCGGTGCTGGCCGGGCTCGGGTCACCGCTGCCGCTGCGGGTCGCGGCCAAGGTCATGTGCCTCGGGCAGCTCGGGAAGTACGTGCCGGGGTCGGTGTGGGCGTTCGCCGCGATGATGGAGCTGGCCCGCGACCACGGGTCGCCCCCGCGCAGGACGTTCGGGGCCACCGTGATCGCGCTGGTGACCTCGCTCGGGTGCGCGCTGGGGCTGGCGGCGGCCACCTTGCCGTTCACGTCGCGGGAGGTCGCCGGGCGGGCGTGGTACCTCCTGGCGCTGGTGCCGCTGATCGTCGTCTGCCTGCACCCCCGGGTGCTCACCTTCGGGCTCAACCTGCTGCTGCGCATCGCGCGCAGGGAGCCGCTGGAGCGGGTGCTGCCGGGACGCGCCATGCTGACGGCCGGCGCGTGGACGCTGGCCGGGTGGCTGCTGTACGGCGTGCACGTCTGGCTGCTGCTGCGCGAGATGCGGCCCGGCGGGGCGGCGCTGTTCGCGGTCGCGGCCGGGGCGTACGCCCTCGCCTGGGCCACCGGGCTGCTCACCGTGATCGTCCCGGCGGGCATCGGGGTGCGCGAGGGGGCGATGGTCCTGGTGCTCGCGCCGGTGCTCGACGCGCCGCGCGCCCTGGTGATCGCGGTGGTGTCCCGCCTGGCGTTCACCCTGGCCGACCTGGTCTGGGCGGGCCTGGGGTTCGCCCTGGCCCGGGGGCACGCCCCGGTGGACGGCGAGGCCGCCTACGCCGCCCCGCAAGCCTGAGGCGCCGTCCTCGGCGGGCCGACATCACGCCTCCGCGGCGAGCAGCTGTGCGGCGTACCCCGCCCAGTAGGGCTCGGGGTCGACGGCCTTCACGCCCCGGCGCAGGCGCTCGGGCTCGCCGTCGGCGTAGAAGCGGGTGATGGCGGCGGTGAGCGCCGGCACCGAGCCGGGGTCGGTGAGCAGGCCGTCCACGCCGTCGGTGATGTGGTCGGCGAGAGCGCCCACCCGGGTGGCGATGACGGGGAGGCCGTGCTCGTGGCCGAGCCAGGCGTTCTGGCTGGCGGTGGCGGAGCGGTACGGCAGGATCAACGCGTCGGCCTCGGCGAACAGCACGGGGACGCCGTCGGCGGGGACGTAGCCGGGGCGCAGGTCGACCCGGCCGGAAAGGCCGAGCTCGGCGATCAGGGCGCGGGTCTCGTCCAGGCCGCCCCAGAACTCGCCCGCCACGGTCAGCGACACCCCGGGGACCTCGGCCAGGGCCCGGAGCAGCAGGTCGAGGCCCTTGTAGGGGCGCACCATGCCGAAGAACAGCAGCCGGTTCCTGACGCCGTCCGCGCGGGCCGGGGCGGCGCCGTGGGCGGGCAGGTGCGGGGGCAGGGCCGCCACCCGCACGGGGGCCGGGGCCAGGGACCGGGCCAGGTCGGCCTGCTCGGGCGAGTGGGCGAGCACCCGGTCGACCCGGCGCAGCAGAGCCTTCACCAGCGGCGCGTCGTACGGCTTGCGCTCGTGCGGCAGGACGTTGTGGCACAGGGCGACCACCGGGGCCCCGCGCCGCAGACCGGACAGGATGCCGAGGTAGGCGGGCACCTGGACGGGGCTGAGCAGGGTCAGCACGACCAGGTCGAACCCGCGCAGACGGCGCCCGCAGCGCAGCCAGCCGTCCGGGCGGCGCCAGTCGAGGTCGCGGCGCACGTGCGGGAACGGGTCGCCCTCGGGGGCCGTGATGGTCTGCTGCCCGGGGTACAGGAACGCGGGGTACTGCGCCCGCCAGGACTCGATCACGACATCGTGGCCGAGGGCCGTCAGGCGGTGCGCCAGCTCGGTGGTGTGCTGCGCCCCGCCGCCCTTGTACGGGAAGGCCGGCCCGACGATCGCGATCCGCACGTCAGTCGTTCCGGGAGCGGACGATCAGGTCGGCGAGCAGGGCCAGCGAACCGATGATCAGGCCGGACAGGAAGGTCATCACCGTGCTCGCCGGGAAGTAGAACGGGTGGCGGATCATGTCCACCACGCCCTTGCCCGCCGCGATCACCACGAGCCAGATGGCCGGGGGCATCAGGACCTTCAGCGGGTTGAAGTACATCACCATCCGCAGCACCTGCAGGATGTAGCGGTAGGCGTCGGAGATGAAGCTGAACTTCGACTTCCCGGCCCGCTTGCTGTACTCGATCGGCATGTAGTGCACGTCGTGCTGGTTGGACAGGAACGCCAGCGTGATCGTGGTCACGCAGGAGAACCCGGGGGGCAGCAGCCGGAGGTACGGCAGCGACACCTGGCGCCGGAACGCCCGCAGGCCGGAGTTGAGGTCGGGGATCTCCTGGCCCGCCAGCCGCTCGGCCACCTTGCGGATGAACCACTTGGCCGGGACCCGGAGGAACTTGTGCGAGCCCTGCTCGCTGGTGCGCGCGCCCACGACCTGGTCGATCGAGGGGTCCTTCTCAAGGATCTGCACCAGCTCGGGGATGCGCTCGTTGGGGTAGGTCATGTCGGCGTCGGTCCACACGACGATCTCGCCCCGGGCGTCCTGGGTGCCGATGCGGCGCACCGTGCCGGAGCCGCCGTTGCGGTGGAACGCCACGACCCGCATGTTCGGGAAGCGGGGCGCGGCCTCGCGCAGGCGCTCAAGGGTGCCGTCGGTGGAGTGGTCGTCCACGGCGACCAGTTCGTAGGTGTAACCGCTGGTGTCCATGGCCTGGCAGACGCGCTCGACCTCGGCGATGACGTGGTCCTGCTCGTTGTAACACGGCAGAACGATCGTCACGTACGGCTTCGCATCCACGGCGGGTCCCGTCTCAGGCTTCTGGGTCACACTCACGTCGGGCGAGAATACCGGCCCTGGACGGCGACCGAGTCCACGTCACCGTTATCGGGCACCCTTCCCGAGCGTGCCCGCCCTATTCTCTACAAGACCGGGTAGATCCCCTGGATGCCCGGCATGGCGTTGATCGCCAGCCGCACCTTGGTCATCAGCGTGGGGGAGTCCAGCTTCAGGTAATAGGACTCGGCCATACTCGCGGGCTGCGCCTCCGGGCTGCCGGCCTGCTCCGGGACGTACAGCTTGGCGAGCCGGGAGGCGTGCTCACGATCCTCCAGGTAGACGGCCTTGATGCCCTTCAGCTCGCGTAGTTTGTCGACGATGGCGCGCTTCTCCGCCTCGGTGGCGGGCCCACGCGGCTGCCGCTCGCGGCACGGCCCGGGTGATTCGTTCCCGCACAGCTGCACCTCGAGGTCGGCCTTGCCGGTCCAGAACCCGGTCGGCTCCCGCGAGAAGCCCTGCACCCCCGGCACCCGCTCCCCGAGCCGGATCATGGCGTAGAAGTCCCCCGGGCGCCGCAGCGTCCCGGTGAACGTCCCCCCGAGGTTCCGGACCCCCGGCTCCCACCACGACGACCCCACATCAGTCCCCCAGATCCGCCGGTACTGCCGCGCCGCCTGTCGATCCCCCACATAGGTCAGCGAAGCCACCTGCGGCAGCGCCTTCAAGGCCGCCTCCACCCGCTCCGTCTCCCTGGCCCTGGCCAGGTTCGCGGCCGAGCACATCTCGAACGCCTGCTCACACAGATGGACCCGGAACCGCACCTGCTCGGGAAACGCCACATCCGGCGGCGGCAACGGCCACCTCTCCCGCCCCAGCAGGAACCTCCCACCCCCCACCGCGACCACCATCAGAAGAACGACCCCGACCGCCACCACCCACCGATGCGCCTCCACCCACCCCCAAACCCACGACCGCCCTTCTCCCCCGAACCCAAGCTCCTCCGCCGCCTCCCCTCCGCCGGAGTCCCCACGCTCCCCCGAAGGCCTCCCGAACCCAAGCTCTTCCGCTCCGCCACCGTCCACGCCTCCCACTTCCCGCCCCCCCGTTAACCCGGTCAAGCCCGGACCACCTCGACCAAACCACTCCATTCTGCGCCCCTCGGCCGAACTTCGCCCGGCACGTCAGTCAGGAGGTGGGACGACGCTCCAGACGTCGATGGCCAGGGACCAGGTGCCGTTCGGGGCCTCGATCAGGGAACGTTCGTCCTGGCGGGTGCGGAGGCGCAGGGCCAGGGTGGCGGGGCCGTAGGGGGTGAGCTGGCTGCCTTGGGCGGCCAGGAGTACCGGTTGGCGGCCGGAGGCGCGGATGCGGGCGGACAGGCGGCGGACGACGGCGGGCGGGGGGACGTCGCCGGTCACGGCGGGGACGCGGGCGGCGGGGACTCCGCACATGCCGCGGACCACCTGGGTGAAACGGTCGGCGGTGGCGCGTTCGATGATCAGGACGGCGGCGTCGCGGGGGATCGTCGCGCACAACTCCGCGATCGCGGCCGCCTCGCCGCGTTCGGCGGGGCTGAACGCGGTGCCGATGGACGTCACGACGGGGGGTGCCACCAGCAGCGCGCACCCCGCCACGAGCACGCCGTCCCGGGCCCGGCGCCTTCCCGGCTCGGCCAGACGGCGCGCCCATCCTGTGAGACGCCGCTCGCCCGCGTGGTCGCGCAGCCGGCGGACTCCCCAGACGGCCAGCAGGATCAGGCCGGGGAGCACCACGGGGACGAGGCGGCGGGAGGCCCAGGGGTGGTCGGGGGTGATGGCGGGGCGCCAGAGTGTGGTCACCGTGGTCCAGGCGATGATCGCTAGGGGGAGGGCCCAGGCCAGGTCGCGGCCGCGCAGGACGCGGCGGGTCAGGACGGCGGCGCCCAGGGTGGCGAGGATGACGGCGGGGAGGCCGATGTACCAGATCACCCACCACAGCGTCTGCTCGGTGTAGATGCGGGACGGGTCGACGGGGAGGCCGTTGGCCTTCTGGACGCCCGCGATGAACAGGGCGTTGGCCCGGTCGTCGGGGTTGGTGGGGAACCGGCGCACCGTCCGCAGCCAGGGCCAGGCGGCGAAGCCGGTCATCACCAGCACGACTCCGGACGCGGCCAGGATCCCGGGCCATCGGACGGGGCGGGTTAGGCGGGGGATGACGGCGGGGCCGAAGGCGGCGCAGAGGGCGGAGACGGCGAGGACGACGGCCGCGATGCCGAGGAGCGGGCGTACCGAGGTGGAGAGGTACAGGAGGTAGGGGCGGGCCAGGGTGTAACCGGTCAGCAGGCCGACCCCGGCCCCGGCCAGCAGGCCGGCCGCCAGCGGCAGGCCCATCGGCGCGTACGCCGCCCGGCGGCCGGGCGAGGCGCGCAGCGCGGCCACGAGGCCGGCGTAGCCGAGCACGGGCAGCAGGTCGCGCAGCGCGTCGATGCGCACCACGACGGCCAGGCCGAGCACCAGGCCCGCCAGGGCGGCGGCCTTCGGGCGGAAGCGGGCGTCCAGGGTGAGGGCGATGCCGCCGAACAGGAGCACCAAGGAAGGCATCTCGCTGAACGTGGTGCGCGAGGTGTAAAGGATCGGCAGCGCCACCGCGAAGACCAGCGCGGCCAGCGGTGCCCACCATCCGCCGATCAGCCGCGCCGCCAGCCCGCCGATCACCAGCACGGCGAGGCCGCCGAGCACCGCGGGCATCCACAACATGCCCGTCAGGCCGCCGAGCCAGTACCCGGCCGCGTCGACGATCGGCGCCCCGGGCATGAACTGCGGGACCACCGCCCCGCCGAAGTCGTAGAACCCCACGCTGTCGAACCGCAGGAACGGGTCGGAACCCCCGAAGGCCGAAAGGTCGTACGGAATCGGCATCGACCCGTGCCGGGCCAGCCAGATCGCGTACTGCGCGTACGTCCCGGGGTCCCGCCGCACGATGAGCTGCTCCCCGTGCAACACCCCGTTGAACACCAGGGACGCCACGGCGAGCCCGCCGACCGCCGCCGTCTGGGGCCACGTCACCCGGGGCACCGGGGCGCGTGGCGTGAGCCACACGCCGAGGCCCGCGAGCACCAGCACGAGGAGGCCACCGGCCAGGAGCATGGGCACCGGCCGGAACCAGCCGCCCGCGACCGCCGCCACCCCGGCGAGCAGCCATCCGGCCGTGGCCAGGGCGGGCACGACCGACACCGCGGCGAGCACCCGGCCCGCGGGCGGCGTTCGCGATCGATCGAGCCAGGTCCCGTTCATGGTGTGTCCAGCGAGCCTAATGCCCGCCCTACGCTGCCGCGACGCGCGAACCGCCGCGCCGACCGGGTAGCGTACGGCCCCAACCACAGGCGCGGCGACGGAGGGCATCGGCATGCTGAGGCGGCACTCCGTGCTCACCTGGGCCGCGCCGCTCGGGCGGCACCGGGTGTTCCTCGGGGTGATCGCGCTCGGCGCGGCCCTGCGGGTCGTCGTGACGCTGGGGTACCGGCCCGCGCTGTGGTTCCCGGATTCGTACACCTACGTGGTCACCGCGCTCCGGCCGAGCCCGGACCTGGTGCGGCCGGCCGGGTACTCGATGTTCCTGCGGCTGCTGGAGCCGTTCCACGATTTCGGGGTGGTGGCGCTGGTCCAGCACGGGCTGGGGCTGGCCACGGGGGTCCTGGTCTACACGGCCGTGCTGCGGTGGGGCGGGCCCGTCTGGGCGGCCGTCGCCGCCGCCGCGCCGGTGCTGCTGGACGCCTACCAGGTGCAGCTGGAACACCTGCTGGTCTCCGACACCCTGTTCATGTTCCTCGTCGTGGCGGCCGTGCGGGTCGCGATCGGCGCCAGGACCTGGCGGGGCGCCTGCGCCGCCGGCCTGCTGCTGGCCGCCGCGACGCTCACCCGGACGGTGGGCCTGCCCCTGATCGTGCTCATCGGCCTGTGGCTGGCCGCCCGGCGGGCGGCCCCGGCCGCCGGGGCGGGCCTGTGGGCCAGGCTGATGGCGCACCGGCCGCGGGGCGCGTGGCTGGCGGCGGTGTGCGTGGTGGCGGCGCTGGTGCCGGTGGGGGGGTACGCGGCGTGGTTCTCCGCGACGCACCACCGGTTCGGCATCGTCGGCGCCAACGGCGTGTTCCTGTACGGCCGCACCATGTCGTTCGCGGACTGCGCCGTCATGCGCCCGCCGCCGGACCTCGCCGTGCTGTGCGACGACACCCCGCCGGACGCCCGCCCGCCCTCCCAGGCGTACGTCTGGGACCCCCGGGCCCCGCTGGTCACCCTCCCCGGCATCACCTTCACCGCCGCCACCGACCGGCTGGCCGGGCGGTTCGCGCTGCTGGCCCTGCGTTCCCAGCCCCTGGACTACGCCGGGTCGGTGCTCGGCGAGCTGGCCCGCTCGTTCACCTGGGGCAGGCCCGTCTACCCCGACCGGGAGACCTACGACCTGTACGAGTTCCCCCTCCGCCCCCCGGCCCCGCCGACCCGCACCCCGGCCGTCACGGGCGCCGCGCTGGCGGCCGAGTACCAGCGGGGGCCCATCGGCACCCGGGTGGAGGAGCCGTTCGCCGGGTGGGCGAGGGCCTACCAGGACGTGGCCCACCTGCCCGGCACGGTGCTGCTGGCCGTCCTGCTGGTGTCCCCGGTGGCCGCGGCGGTGCGGCGCCGCCGGGGGGCCGGGCCGGCGCCCGCGCCGTGGGCGCTGCCGTGGCTGACGGCGGTCGTCCTGCTCGTCATCCCGGCCGCGACCGCGGAGTTCGACTACCGCTACGTCCTGCCCGCCGTACCCCTGGCGTTCCTGGCCGCGGCGCTGGCGGCCGCGCCCGGGATCCCGGTGGGTGCCGGAAAAGCAGCTCTACCAGCGGATTCCATGCACAATGGGTAAAGCCGCCGACTAGACTGTTCCAGCAAACATCCTCGTGTCGGTAAGCTTGCGCCGCCGCTTCGACCGCCTGGAGTACGCATGATCACGAGTCCATTAATCCGATCATGCTGCCCACAACCGGGCTGGTGACCTAATCTCATGACGCAATGAGCGAGCACCGACACGTCGCCTCGGTGAGGGAACATCGCGGGGAACCCGCGCAACCCGGCCGCAGAGCGAGCCGCGCCCGGGTACCGGAGGCGCCACAGCGCCCGCCCGTCGAGGGCGAGCGCTCCCGCCGCCATCGAGACGCGCCCCACGGCGAGATGCCCCCGATCGTCCCCGAGAGCCGTCACCCCGAGGGAGACCTGCCGCCGCGCCGCCGCAGGGGCTCCGAGCCCCCCGGGCCGCCGGACGGCCCCGGCGGTTCCCGCCGCCAGCGCGACCCGGGCGGCGGCAAGCGCTCCCGCGTGCTGGCCTGGATCAGCATCGCGCTGACCGTCCTGCTGGTGGGGGTGTCCCTCGGCGGCTACACCCTGTACCGCAGCCTGCTCGGCAACCTGCGCACCCAGGACGTCAGCGGCGACCTCAACGCCAACCGCCCGGTCAACTCCACCGGCGCGCTCAACGTCCTGCTGGTCGGCTCGGACACCCGGGCCGGGGACAACAAGCGGTACGGCCAGCACATGGAGAACGAGGGCGAGCGCACCGACACGATCATCCTGCTGCACGTGTCGCCCAACCGGGACAAGGCCACCCTGATCAGCTTCCCGCGCGACTCGATGGTGCAGATCCCGGCGTGCAAGCACGCCCGCACCAAGATCGCGCTGCCGCCCCGCCTGGACATGATCAACTCCGCGTTCAACGAGGGCGGCATGGCCTGCACGATCAACACGATCGAGGCCAACACCAACATCCGCATCGACCACTACATCAAGGTCGACTTCACCGGCTTCAAGAACATCGTGGACGCCCTCGGCGGCATCCAGATCTGCGTGCCCCAGGCCGTCCAGGACAAGAAGGCCAAGCTCGACCTGCGGGCCGGCAAGCAGATCGTCCGCGGCGAGACCGCGCTCGCCTACGTGCGCGCCCGGTACGCCCTCGGCGACGGCAGCGACATCAGCCGCATCAAGCGCCAGCAGATCTTCCTGTCCCAGGTGGCCAAGAAGGCCACCAGCGGCGACACCCTCACCAACCCCGGCAAGCTGATCGGCCTCATCACCGCCGCCGCCCAGTCGGTGGTCATGGACCCGCAGCTCGACGTGGACACCCTCATGCAGATCGCGCAGAGCGCCCGCAGCCTCACCGCGACCGGCGTGAAGTTCGTGACCGTGCCGTGGGAGGCGTACCCCAGCAACAAGAACCGCGTGCAGTGGAAGCAGCCGGACGCCGGGCGGCTGTTCGAGTCGCTGCGCAACGACATCGAGGTCACGCCGACGGCCAAGCCGAGCGCCGCCGCGTCCGCGTCCGCCTCGGGGCCCGCCAAGCCGTCCATCAAGCCGAACCAGGTGCGTGTCCAGGTGCTCAACGGCACCAGCACCCCTGGCCGGGCCAAGGACGTCGCCGAGGCGCTGGCCGCGCAGGGCTTCAAGGTCGTCCAGGTGGGCGACGCCAGGAACGCCGACGGCACCGACCGGCCGCAGACCCAGGTGCTCTACCCCAAGAAGTCCGCGGACGGCGCCGACTACGCCGCGCCGCTCACCGCCAAGCTGGTGGCCAAGGTCACCGCGGCCGACGGCAAGGTGAAGCCGGGTTCCGTCGCCCCGTTCACCCCGTCGGCCAGCTCCACGCCGGTGGACGGCGCGGACGCGGGCGGCACGCCCGCCGGCGGCCCCGTCATCCAGCTCGTCATCGGTGCCGACTTCAAGGGCGTCAAGGTGCCGGTGACCATCCCGGACAGCGCCGCCGTCGTCGACTCCAAGACGGACGTCTGCAGCACCTGACCGGATAGTCCGGACGGCCCGATTTCCCCAGGGAAGTCGGGCCGTTTTTGCCTTCTCCACACGCGGGAATCCCGGCTCCGTCGCGACAATCGAAGGGGAGCGCGTTAGGGTTGGCTGATCTGGTGAGCGCGCCCGCCGTCGTCCTCGATCGCCTCACCCTTCACGGGCAGCCGCCAGAATCCGCCGCCAGTGCAGGTCAGTCCAGGTCTCCGACAGATAGCCGAGCGTTTCCCCCGTGAGTGAAACCAGATCGTCATTCCACGTTCCGGCCCCCCGCGCGGACGGCGCCTCCACCGACGCCGACCAGCCCGATGCCACGGGCGACCCCGGACGGCCCCCCGAGGAGCCCCGGGATACGGACACGACCGCGGCCCCCTCCCCTGGCCCGCACCCGGTTCCTGACGCGCACACGGGCACTCAGGCTCCCGGCACCGGCACGGACCCGGGCGCGGACCCCGCGTCCGGCGAGGGCGCGTGGGCGGCGCGGTGGCCCGTGCCCGAGAACTCCGAGCCGCCGACGGGCGCGTGGGACCGGCACCGGCCGCGGAGCGGGGAACAGCAGCCCGGGCCGCTGTGGCCGGTGGCCGAGCAGCCCGAGCAGCCCCAGGGGCGGGGGCACCGGGGGCGTCCCGTGGCGGACGACGACCCGGAGACCTTCACCTTCGACCGGCCCGCCTGGCCCGAACAGTCCGCCGAGCGGCCCGCCTGGCCCGGCCCGGCCGTCGAGCGGCCAGCCGAGACGACCGGCCCGCGTCAGCCGCCCGCACAGGGCCCGCAGCAGGCGCCCGCGCAGGGCCCGCGGCCCGGCGTGCCCGGCGCGCCCGCGCGCGAGGACCAGCCGCCGGGTGACCAGACCCCCACGCCGTCCGACGGCTTCTCCTACTGGGAGCGCCGCCCGCTGCCCGCGGGACCCCCAGGACACGCCGGTGCCGCCGTCGCCGCGCCACCGGTGCCCGCCTGGGGGCGGGGAGAGCAGCCGCGCGTCCCGGCGCCGTCGTCCGCCGGAGGATGGGAGCAGGCCGAGGAGACACCCGCGCCGCGCGCGAGCCGGACCCGCGAGCCGTACCTCGACAACGTGAAGTTCGTCCTGATCGCGCTGGTGGTGACCGGGCACTCCCTGGTGCCGACGTTGTCCGCACACTCGTCCCGCTCGGCGTACCTGTTCATCTACGTGTTCCACATGCCGCTGTTCGTGATCATCAGTGGCTACCTGAGCCGGAACTTCTGGAACTCCAACGCCAAGACCAACAAGCTCGTGGACACGTTCCTCGTGCCGTACGTCATCGTGGAGATCGGGTACGCCCTGCTGCGGTTCGCGTTCGGGCACAAGTGGAGCCTGACCATCATCGACCCGGCCTGGCTGAACTGGTACCTCCTGGCCCTGCTGCTGTGGCGCCTGTCCACCCCGGTGTGGAAGCGCATGCGCCACCCCCTGCCGATCGCCGTCGCCGTCTACCTGCTGGCCGGGCTGTCCGACCTGCCCGGCGACTTCAGCATGGACCGCTTCTTCGGGCTGATGCCGTTCTTCGTGCTCGGCCTGTGGCTCCAGCCGCGCCACTTCGAGATGCTGAACCGCCGCTGGGTGAAGGCCGTGGCCGTCGCCGTGCTCGCGGGCGGGGCCGCCGTGGCCATCGTGCTCGCCCCGTACGTCAAGCTCGCGCCGGTCTACTACAAGGACAGCTACGCCGACCTCAGCATGCCGTGGTGGATCGGCATGGCGATGCGCGGCGCGCTGCTGATCGCCGCGCTGGCCATGTCCATGGCGATCCTGGCGCTGGTCCCGCGCCGCAGCACCTGGTTCTCCGACCTCGGCACCCGCACGCTGTACTGCTACCTGCTGCACGGCATCCCCGTGTACATCGCCAAAGAGATGGGCTGGCTGGAGTTCCCCTGGCTGCACGGCCCGCTCGGCGTGATGGCGATCGTCAGCAGTTGCTTCGCGCTCGCCATCGTGCTGTGCCTGCCCGAGACCCGCGCGGTGTTCAAGTACGTGCTGGAGCCGCGCCTCACCTGGCTCTATCGCAGACCCTCCGCGGACGCCAGGCCGGCCGCCTCCTAGGGCCGGATGTTCAACCGCATTTCCACCGCGATTAACGATCCGCATCCAGGCAGTAAGCGAACGACGCTCAGCATCGACACATGAAGGTATGCGTCGGCACGATCGTCCACCATCCGGAGGACGCGCGGATCATGCACCGCCAGATCCGCGCGCTGCTGGAGGCCGGTCACGAGGTGACCTATGTGGCGCCGTTCACCCACTGCAACGTCACGCCGATCCCGGAGATCCGGGCGATCGACGTGCCGCGCGCGGTGGGGCTGCGCCGCAGGGGCGCTCTGTCCGCCGCGCGGGCGGCGTTGCGCAGGGGATCCAAGGACGCCGACCTGCTGCTCGTCCACGACATGGAGCTGCTGTTCGCGCTGCCGCGCCGCCGGCCTCCGACGGTGTGGGACGTGCACGAGGACACCGTCGGGGCGCTGGACACCAAGCCGTACCTTCCCGCGTCCGCGCGGCGGATACTGCCCGGCCTGATCCAGCGGATCGAGAGCCGGGCCGAGCGCCGGCTGCGGCTGATCCTCGCCGAGGCCTCCTACCGGGAGCGTTTCACCGGCAACCACCCCGTGGTGCCGAACACGACGTATGTGCCGGAGACGCCGCCGCCCCCGCCCGGCGCCAACCGCATCGTGTACGTGGGCCAGCTGTCCGAGGCCCGCGGCACCCTGGAGATGATCGAGCTGGCCCGGCGCCTGCGCCCGCACGGCATCCGCCTCGACCTGATCGGCGGCGCCGACCCGCAGGTCCGCCCCATGCTCCGGGACGCCCAGCGGGAGGGCCTGCTCGACTGGTTCGGCTACGTGCCCAACAACCACGCGCTCCGGATGGCCGAGGGCGCCCTGGCCGGCCTGTCGCTGCTGCACGACGTGCCGAACTACCGGCACTCGCTGCCCACCAAGATCATCGAGTACATGGCGCGCGGCGTCCCCGTGGTGACGACCCCCCTCCCCCTGGCCGCGTCCATCGTGGGCCGCGCCGCCTGCGGCATGATCGTCCCCTACGGCGACGTCGACGCCGTCGCCCAGGCCGTCCTGCGCCTGCGCGACGACCCCGAGCGCCGCACGGTGATGGGCTCCCGCGGCTACTCCGAGGCCCGCGGCCAGTACCACTGGCCCGACCAGGCCCGCGACTTCGTCGCCCACCTGGAGGAATGGGCGTCCCGCGTCCCGGCCCCGGCCCTGCGCCGCGTCGTCCCGGTCTGACGCGGCAGCCGTCCCGGTCTGACGGGGAAGCCGTCCCGGTCTGACGGGGAAGCCGTCCCGGCCTGACGGGGAAGCCGTCCCGGCCTGACGAGGAAGCCGCCCCTGCCTGAGGAGGGAAGTTCCGCGTCCAGGCGCCGCGTCGTCCCGGCCTCACATCTCGACGACCACCTGCCCGTCCGCGTCGGCGTGGACGGCGTAGGAGCGCAGGTCGGGCTGACCCGAGCGGGAGCAGCCGGTGACGAGGTCGTAGGTGTGCTGGTGCAGGGGGCAGACGACGATCTCGCCGTCGATCTGGCCGTCGGCCAGCGGGCCGCCCGCGTGGGGGCAGACCGCGGAGACGGCGCGGAGACGGCCGTCGCGGAGGCGGAACACCGCGATCCGCTCGCCGTTCACGGCGTAGGCGCGGCCCTCGCCGGCCGGGATCTCCTCGACGGGGCCGAGGCGGTACGCGGTGACCGCGGCGCTCATCGGGCACGCACCTGGAGCAGGGGCAGCGCCGGGCGGAACTGGCCGGGGGTCGCGGGGGCCCGGCCCTCCTGCCAGGGGTCGCGGTAGGCGTCCACGGCCTCCTGGACGGCCTCGTCGAGACGGGCGGCGATGCCGTCGGCGTCGTCCACCACGATCGCGCGGACGCGGTCGATGCCGACGCGCGGGACGAAGGCGTACGTGCGTTCCAGCCAGTTGGCGTTCTCGCGGTAGTACTGCAGGAAGCGGCCGGTGAGGGTGATGACCTCCTCGTGGGTGGCGACGGTGGCCAGCAGGTCGCCCTTGCGGACGTGCGCGCCCGCGGCGCCGCCCACGTAGATCTCCCACCGGCCGCCGTCCACGGCGACCACGCCGAGGTCCTTGACGTAGGCCTCCGCGCAGTTGCGGGGGCAGCCGGTCACCGCGAGCTTCATCTTCGCCGGGCCCTCCAGACCCTGGTACCTGCTCTCCAGGGCGATGCCGAGGGCGGTGGAGTCGCCGAGGCCGTAGCGGCAGAAGTCCAGGCCGACGCAGGTCTTCACCGTGCGGAAGCTCTTGCCGTAGGCGTACCCGGACGGCATGCCGAGGTCGGCCCACACGGCGGGCAGGTCCTCCTTGCGGATGCCGAGCAGGTCGATGCGCTGCCCGCCGGTGAGCTTCACCAGCGGGACCTGGTACTTGTCCGCGACGTCGGCGATGCGGCGCAGCTCGTCGGGGGTCGTGCAGCCGCCCTTCATCTGCGGGACCACCGAGAAGGTGCCGTCCTTCTGGATGTTGGCGTGCACCCGGTCGTTGATGAACCGCGCGTCGCGCTCGTCGACGTACTCGCCGGCCCACATGGTGCGCAGCAGCGACGCCAAGCCCATCTTGCTCTTGGCGTCCTCGGTCCCGCCGGGGGCCAGCTCGGCGAAGACGGCCGACACCGACCGCAGGCCGCGGGCGCGGATCTCGGTCATCAGCTCGGGCTTGGCGAACGGGATGCCCGGCACGTACCAGTTCGCGGACGGGTCCACCTCGGCGGCGCCGCCCGCGGCCCAGTCGACGATCTGCTCGACCAGCGACCTGCAGGAACCGCATCCCTTGCCCGCCCGGGTCCTGTCCATCACCCCGGTCACCGACCTGGCGCCCTGCTTGACGGCGTCCACCAGGGCGGCCTTGCTGACGCCGTTGCAGTTGCACACCTGCGCGTCGTCGGACAGCTCGGCGGCGCTGGTCTCGGCGGAGGGGCCGCCGAGGTCGAACAGCAGGCGTACCCGGTCCTCGGGCAGCGGGAGGCCGCGGTCGAACGCCTGCATCAGGAAGGCGACCTTGTCCACGTCGCCCACCAGGGTCGCCCCGATGAGCCTGCCGTCCCTGACCACGACGCTCTTGTACGTGCCGCGGCTGGGCTCGGCGAACACCACGAACTCGTCGTCCTCGCGCTCGGGTCCCACGACGCCCATGGAGGCCACGTTCACGCCGGCGACCTTGAGCTTGGTGGCGATCCGCGAGCCGTGGTACGCGGCGTCCGGGTCGGCGCCGGTCAGGTGGTCGGCCAGCACCCTTGCCTGCTCCCACAGCGGCGCCACCACCCCGTACACCCGGCCCCGGTGCTGGGCGCACTCGCCGACGGCGTAGATGTCGGGTTCCTCCACCGCGCGCATCTGGTCGTCGACGACGATGCCGCGCTCGACGGTCAGGCCGCTGGCCCGGGCCAGCTCGGCGTTGGGGCGGATCCCGGCCGCGACGACGACCATGTCGCACGGGAGGGAACGGCCGTCGGCGAGGCCGATGCCGGTGACCTTCTCGGCGCCTGCGACCGAGGTGGTCCTGGCGTTCAGCTCGACGGTGATGCCGAGCCGCTCGACGCTGCGCTTGAGCACCGCGCCCGCCTGCGGGTCGAGCTGCTGGTTCATCAGGTTGCCGCCCGCGTGCACCACCGTGATGTCCAGGCCGTGGCTCTGCAGGCCGCGGGCCGCCTCCAGGCCGAGCAGGCCGCCGCCGATCACGACCGCGCGGCGGTGGCCGCGGGCGTACCTGAGCATGTTGCGGGTGTCGTCGATGGTGCGGAAGGTGAAGACGCCCTGGTGGAAGCCTCGTCCGGCGGCACGCATGCCGGGGATGTCGGGGACGAAGGGGGTGCTGCCGGTAGCGATGATCAGCTTGTCGTAGCGGGTCACGGAGCGGTCGTCCGCGTACACCTTGCGGGCGAAAGGGTTGACGCGCCGGACGCGGGTGCCCGCGCGCAGGGTGATGCCGTTGTCCTCGTACCACGCCAGGCTGTTCAGGAAGATGCCGTCCTCGGGCTCGATCCCGGCGAGGACGTTGGACAACATGATGCGGTTGTAGTTGCCGTAGGGCTCGTCACCGAAGATCGTGATGTCGAACTTCCCCCCGCGCGCCAGGATCTCCTCGACCGCGCGCACCCCGGCCATGCCGTTGCCGATCACCACCAGACGCATGTCCCGTCTCCTTTCAGACCTCGACCATGCCGAGATCGACGACCAGCGATCCGGACGTGCCGTCGGGGGCCGCCACGAACACCTCGATGGTGGTGCCGGGCTCCAGGTCCTCCACCACGCGCAGCGAGACGTGCATGCCGTCCTTGGCGCCGATCGGGAAGTACCGCATGGGCGTGCCGTCGCGCATCAGCACCACGCAGACCAGCTCGTCGCTGGAGTTGCCGCCGCGCAGGTAGACGAGCTGGCCGACGGCGCCGTCCGGGACGACGTACCGCAGCTCGGACGCCAGCGGGTACGGGGCGTCCATCCCCTTGCCGGTGAACGAGAAGATTCCCTGGAGAAAACGAGGGATCGAATCCACTTCGGTCCTTTCCTGAGGGGGCGGCCCGGCGGGCCGGATGACGCCGCCGATGGCGACCGCGCAGGCCTTGAACGCGGGCATACGGGAACGGGGGTCCAAGGCCGGGTCGGTGAGGGCGTTGGCACTGGACTCGCCGCCCCAGTGGAACGGGACGAACACGGTGTCGGGCCGGATGCCGTCGGTCAGCTCCACCGGGAAGACGGCGCGGCCCCTCCTCGTGCGCAGCTCGACCCGGTCCCCCGGCTCGATCCCGTGCCGCCGGGCCAGGTCGGGGTGCATCTCGGCGTTCGGCTCGGCGGCCAGCGCCGGGACGCGGCGGGTCTGGGTGCCGCTCTGGTACTGGCGCATGAGACGGCCGGTGGTGAGCACGTACGGGTAGTCCTCGGTGGGCTGCTCGGCGGCGCCCCGGTGGTCCACGCGGACGAACCTGGCGCGGCCGTCCGGGGTGGCGAAGCGGTCGGTGAACAGGCGCTGGGTGCCCGGCTCGCCCTCCTTGCACGGCCAGAACACTCCCTTCTCCGCCTCGATGCGGTCGTAGCGGATGCCGGAGTAGTCGGCGGCGCCGCCCGCGCTGGCGCGGCCCAGCTCCTCGAACACCGCGCGCGGGTCGGCGCTGAAGTACTCGCCGCGGCCGAGCCGGTCCGCCAGGTCGGTGATGATCTGGAGGTCGTCGCGCACCTCGCCGGGCGGCGCGAGGGCGCGCCTGCGGCGGATGACCCGGCCTTCGAGGTTCGTCATGGTGCCCTCCTCCTCGGCCCACTGGGCGGCGGGGAAGACCACGTCCGCCTCCTGCGCGGTCTCGGAGAGGAAGATGTCGGACACGGCGAGGAAGTCCAGCGACCTGATGCGCTCCAGCACGTGGTCCCGGCCGGGCGCCGAGACGACCACGTTGGACGCGAACACCAGCAGGGTGCGCACCCCCGTCCCGGTCCCGAGCGCGCTGAGCATCTCGTAGGCGGACGGCCCCGGCCCCGGCAGCTCCTCGGGGTCGATCCCCCATACCCCCGCCACGTGCTCGCGCGCCGCCGGGTCGTCGATCCGGCGGTATCCCGGCAGCTGGTCGGCCTTCTGGCCGTGCTCACGGCCGCCCTGGCCGTTGCCCTGCCCGGTGATGCTGCCGTAGCCGCTGTACGGCCGCCCGGGCAGCCCGAGCGCCAGGGCCAGGTTGATGAACGCCTGCGCGGTGTCGCTGCCCTCCCGGTGCTGCTCGGCGCCCCGTGCCGTGAGGATCATCGCGTCCGGCGCGGAGCCGAGGATCTCCACCGTGCGCTCCAGCTCCGCCACCGGCACGCCCGTGATCCGCTCCACCCGGTCCGGCCAGTAGGCCGCCACCCCCGCCCGCACCTCGCCGAATCCCCTGGTGCGTGCCTTGACGTACGCCTCGTCCACGTACCCGGCGCGCAGTGCCAGGTACAGCAGGCCGTTGGCCAGCGCCAGGTCCGTGCCCGGCACCGGCCGCAGGTGCAGCGTCGCCCCCTTGGCCGTCGCCGAGCCCCGGGGATCCACCACCACCAGCTGCCCGCCCCGTCTGCGCAGCTCGTCGAGGTACCGCATCGCGGGCGGCATGGTGTCGGCGAGGTTGCTCCCCACCAGCAGCAACGCCCCCGTGCGCTCCACGTCCGCCAGCGGGAACGGCAGCCCGCGGTCGACCCCGAACGCCGCGTTCATGGCCGTCGCCGCCGACGACATGCAGAACCGGCCGTTGTAATCGATGGACGCGGTCCGCAGGCCCACCCGGGCGAATTTCCCGAGCAGATACGCTTTCTCATTCGTCAGCCCGCCGCCGCCGAAACACCCGACGCTATTTCGCCCGTACCTCTCCTGGCCGGCGGAAATCGCCGCCACCGTACGGTCCAGCGCCTCATCCCAGCCCGCCTCGCGCAAAGGGCTGTGCCGATCCCCCGCGATCGCCCTGACCAGCGGCTTCCTCAACCTTTCCGGATGGCCGATCAGCTCGGCGGCGGTCCATCCTTTGACGCAGAGCCCGCCGCGATTGGTGGGAAAATTCTCCGGTGAAACCGAAACCCCGCCACGGTCGACGGTGAGCGAGATCCCACACTGCAACGCACAGTACGGACAATGAGTGGTCGTTCTCGGCAACCCCACGGCCCCAGCGTCGACCCCGTGAATTACTCAGGCATACAAATGGCATGTCTTACTCGTTAACCAGTCCTCACCCACGACACCCCTGCGCACCGGCCACACCCGTGTCCCCCGCTGGCGTCCGGCACCTCGGATTGGTGTACTGGAGGCATGGCCAGCCACCTCGTCCAGGGGCGACGGATCACCACCCCCGTGGAGGTCAGAGACGCCACCGCCTGCGGCGCCACCTACCTCGTCCGGGCCGACGCGGTCCGTGCGGTGCTCGCCTACTGCGACCTCGACGTCACCGAGGTCCTCCCGGGCAAAGCCCTCTGCACCCTGATCTTCGCCCGCTTCGCCGACACCGACCTCGGGCCCTTCCACCAGTTCGGCGTGGCCTTCCTGGTCCGCTCCCCCGAGTGCACCCGTCCCCGTTCCCGCACCCTCCTGTCCGGCGTCAAGGAACTCTGCACTCCCGGCACCGGCGCCTTCGTCCACTGGCTCCCGGTGGACCAGTCCTTCGCCCTGGAGGCCGGCCGCCAGATCTGGGGCTTCCCCCAGGAACAGGCCCAGCTGGACCTCCGGCTGGCCTCCCCCTACAAACGGTGCCTCCTCCGCAAGGACGGCCGCCTGGTGCTGGACCTCCTCCTGCGTCCCGGCCTGCCCCTGCCCCGCCTGCCGTCCCCGGTCGCCTCCACCTCCCGGCCCTCCCGCGTCACCCACCTCGGCATGCCGATCCTCGGCGCCCCCACCATGGACGCGTACACCCACCTCGACGGTGTCACCCGCCGCACCCGCTGGACCATGCACCCGCAGTCCGTCCGCACCCGCCCCGGCGGCGCGTTGATCCGGCTGGGCAACCATCCGATAGCCAAGGAGCTCAGCGAGCTCGGCCTGCCCAAACGGGCCCTCACCACGACCACCGTCGCCCGGTTGACCATGACCTTCGAGGAACCGGCCCAGCTGTGACCTCCCGGCCTCAGTGGCCGTGCTCCGCGGGGTCGGCGGTGCCCGGCGCCGTGGTGGTCCGGGCGGTGACGGTGACGGTGAAGGCGGCGGTGCGGACGGTGCCGGCGTGCTGGAAGTCCAGGTAGAGGCGGTAGGTGCCGCGGCTCGGGACCTCGGTGTGGAAGGTGATCCCGGGGCCCGGGGCGGTCTTCCCGTCGCCCGGTTCGCCGTCGGGGTGGACGTGGAGGTAGGCCAGGTCTCCGGCCCGCAGGGCCACCAGGTGGCCGTAGGAGCCGAGGTAGGGCTGGAGGTCGGTGACGGGGCGGCCGTCCTTGGAGACCTTCAGGGTCAACCGGCTCGACTCGCCGGGGGTCGGCTCGCCGTCGAGGGTGACGGTGTAGCCGTCCACGGTGGCGGTGCGGGCGGGCTCGGGGAGGGCCTCGGGCTCGTAGGGGCCCTGGGCGAAGAGGTCGGTGCCGAGGGTGAGGGGCTCGGCGTCGTCCGGGGCGAAGTCGGCGTACATGCGGTAGGCGCCGGCCCGCGGCACGGCCAGTTTCACGCTCCAGGTGCCGTCGGCCGCCAGGGCGGGGTGGAGATGCTGGAAGCCGGAGAGGTCGCGGGGGACGACGATCAGGTGCAGTTTCTTGTCGTGCCGCACCTGGAAGCCTGTCACCGGGGTGCCGTCCGGGCCGGTCACGGTGAAACGGAAGTCCGTGGTCTCACCCGCGGGGAGATCCGTCGTGGACGGCGTCAGGGTGTAACCGGCCTCGGACACCTGCAGGCCGCCCGGGATCTCGAGCCCTCCGTCCGGCGACGGGGCCGGTGTGTGGCCGTGGGCCGCCGTCGAAGGGCCGCCGGGGTCCATGGCGGCGCCTACCACCAGAGCCCCGCCGAAGATCACGGCGAGTCCGGCGGCGTAGGCGGTGAGCTTCATGGGGGCGTTCATCACTGATCCACCGTGCCCGTTCACTCGGCGTTACCCCTTGGGGGTATCTGATGGACAGGACGGTAACATACCCCCCTAGGGTTCACAAACGCGGTTTTACCAGTCCCGCCTCGTAGGCGTGGATGACCAGCTGGGCGCGGTCGCGGGCGTTCAGCTTGCTGAGCAGGCGGCCGACGTGGGTCTTCACGGTGCCGGGGCTGAGGTGCAGATGGTCGGCGAGCTCGGTGTTGGACAGGCCGCGGGCGATGAGGGTGAGGACCTCGCGCTCGCGGTCGGTGAGGGCGTTCACCGGGGACGGCGAAGGGGCCCCCGCGGGCTGCCGCTTGGCGAACTCGGTGATGAGGCGGCGGGTCACGGCGGGGCCGAGGAGGGCGCCGCCCGCGACGATGACGCGGATGGCCGCGAGGAGCTCCACGGCGGTGGTGTCCTTCACCAGGAAGCCGCTGGCGCCCGCGCGCAGGGCCGCGTAGACGTACTCGTCCAGGTCGAAGGTGGTGAGGATCAGCACGCGCACACCGGCCGTGCCGGGGGAGGCGCAGATCCGGCGGGTCGCTTCGATGCCGTCCATCTCCGGCATGCGCACGTCCATCAGGACGATGTCGGGCTGTTCGCTGAGGGCCAGCCGCACGGCGTCCGCCCCCGTCGCGGCCTCGCCGACCGTGGTCATCCCGGGGGTGCCGTCGACCAGGGCGCGGAAGCTGTCGCGCAGCAGGGTGTGGTCGTCGGCGATGACCACACGGATCGGGCCGGGGGTCACGCGGTCGCTCCCGAGGGCTCGTAGGGCAGGTGGGCCGTGAGGTGGAAACCGCCCTCGGGGCGCGGTCCCGCGGACATGATGCCGCCGTACATGGTCACCCGCTCCCGGATGCCGAGGAGGCCGTGGCCCCCCTCGGGGTGCTTCGGCGGCTCGCGGTGCGGGCGGCCGTCGTCCACGACGTCGATGTGGACCACGCGGCCGTCCGCGGTGACGGCCACCTGGCAGCGGGTGGGGGCCGCGTGCTTGACCACGTTGGTGAGGGCCTCCTGGACGATCCGGTACACCGACAGGCCGACGGCCTCGGGGAGCCCGTCGGCGCCGCGCACCTGGAGGTCGACCTCCACCCCGGCGGACCGGGCGGTGTCCGCCAGCCCTGGAAGCCGATCCGGGCCTGGGGGCGGCGTCAGGTCGGGGGCGTCAGAGCGCAGGACCCCGAGCAGGCGGCGGATGTCGGCGAGGGCGGCCCGGCTGGTGTCCTCGATGACCGTGAGGGCGTCGCGCACCTGGTCGGGGCGGGTGTCGGCGAGGTGGTTGGCCACCGTGGCCTTGACGGCGATGAGACTCATGCCGTGCCCGATGATGTCGTGCAGTTCGCGGGCGAGGCGCAGCCGCTCGTCGGCGACCGCCGTCCGGGCCAGGGAGCGGGCCAGGCGCGCGGCGGCCTCGCGGCGCGAGCGGACGACGGCCCCGACCGTCCACAGGGCCGCCATGGCCACCCAGGTCACGCCGATCTCCCCCGGCGCCCAGAGCGGCACCTCGGCGGCCGGTTCCGGCACCACCGCGAGCCTCGTCGCGTAGAAGACCCAGATGGCGGCGGCCGAGGCGAGCAGGCCGACCGCCAGCGCCACGGCCGACCGGCCATAGGGCAGGCACGACGCGACCAGGTACAGGACCAGGGCGGCGGACGCGTACACGGCCCACAGCGCTCCACCGCCGGCCACGCCGAGCAGCGTGCCCACGGTCGCGGACGCCAGCACCACCCCGTACACCGCGACCGGCCACCGCCGCCGCACCCCGGCCGGCAGCCCCGCGAGCCCCGCGACCAGCCACGCCACCCACACCGGCCCGCCGAACCCGGGCCCTGGCGGGTCCAGGATCGCGAACGCCCCGAACAGCGTCAGCGCGACCGCCGCGCAGCCGTCGGCGACCAGCAGCGACCTCGACCTGCGCGGCACCTCGGAGCCCTTCACAAGCCGTACCGTATCCGGGCATTTCACCCCGCCGCGTCCGACCGTGGTCATCATCCCCAGGTCGTACACCCCCACCCCAGGTGTGGAGCGAAGGCAGACGCGCCGGGACCGCCTTCCCCTGGATTGTCGGCACATGACACGAACACCTGACGCGAACCCCGGCACCAGCGACGACGCGAACCCCGGCACAGCCACCGTCCCGGACGCGGGCACCGCCACCGGCACGGGCTTCTGGTTCCCCGGCCGCTGGATCGGCGGCATCGCGATGGTCCTCGGCCCCGCCCTGCTGCTGGCGGGCGTGCTGCTCCGCGTCCGCCACCACTTCTTCTTCCCCGACCAGCTCAAGGCCTACGACGCCGAACCCGTCCTCATGACGGCCGCCTACAGCCTGTTCGCCGCCGGGAACGTGGTCCTGTGCGCGGCCGTCGCCACGTTGGCGAGAATGATCGGTGTGCACAGACCCGCGTGGGCCCTCTGGGGCGGAGCCCTCGTCATCGCCGGCCTGTTCACCCGCACCTTCCACGCGGGCATCGACCACCTCGCGTTCCAGCTGGTCGACGTGCAGGGCGTCCAGGCGGCGACCCAGGCGGTGGCGGACTCCTACACCGTGTGGCACGTCTTCCGCTTCCCCGCCCTCGCCATCTTCACCGGCTGGACCGTCCTCGCCATCGGCGCCTACCGCTCACGCACCCTCGGCCTCGCCCGCGCCGTCGCCCTCGGCCTCATGTCCGCCCTCGCCCTCGGCACCCTCAAAGGCACCGAGGTCCCGCAGTCGCTGATCGCCGTCGGCGGCCTCTGCGTCGCCCTCGTCCCCCTCGGCGTCACGCTGCTGCGCGACGGCCCGAGGCCGGCCCGCCGGGCGCTCCTCTGGTTCGCGTTCACCGTCACCGCGCTCGTCCTGCTCCACTTCTTCGGCCCGGAAGGATGACCCCCGTTGCTCCCTCAGCGGCACATCACGTTCACCCGCCTGCACAACTTCAGGGACGTCGGCGGCTACCCCACCGGCGACGGCGGCACGGTCCGCTGGGGCCGCCTGTACCGCTCCGACGGCCTGTACAAGCTCGAAGGGGAGGACTGGGAACGGTTCCGCGAGCTCGGCGTCCGCACCGTGATCGACCTGCGGTATCCCTTCGAGATCGAGGCGAGGGGCCGGGTGCCCGAGGACGACCGGCTCGCCTACCACAACCTCAGCATCGAGCACCGTCCGTACGACCAGCCCGCTCTCGGCCCGCACATCGACCCCGGCCCGTTCCTCGCCGAGCGGTACGCCGAGGTCGCCGAGGACGGGGTGAAGGAACTGCGGCAGGCCCTTGAGATCATCACCGCCGACGGCAACGCCCCCGTCGTGATCCACTGCGCCTCGGGCAAGGACCGCACCGGCATCCTGACCGCGCTGGTGCTGAGCCTGCTCGGCGTCGCCGAGGACGACATCGTCGCCGACTTCGCGCTCACCGAGCTGGCCACCGCCCGCCTGCTCGCCGACCACCGGGCCGCCGGCGGCGCCACCGCCCCCGTCTGGCCCGGCTACGGCCGCGCGCCCCGCACCACGATGCGCCTGTTCCTGGACGACCTGACCCACCGGCACGGCTCGGTCCGCGCCTACGCCGCGGAACGCCTCGGCGCCGACGAGGCGCTCGTCACCGCCCTGCGGAGACAGCTCACGGCAAGGTGAGCACGCGCGGCCCGTCCTCGGTGATGGCGACCGTGTGCTCGATGTGGGCGGCGCGGCTGCCGTCGGTGGTCTTCAGCGTCCACCCGTCCGGGCTGACGCGGTAGTCGTCGCGTCCCCCCGCCATGAGCATCGGCTCGATGGCGAGGGTCAGGCCGTGCCGGAGGGGATAGCCGCGCCCCGGGCGCCCGTGGTTCGCCACGTGGGGATCCTCGTGCATCTTGCGCCCGATCCCGTGGCCGCCGAAGTTCGAGGGCATGCCGCAGCCGGCCGCCTTGGCGGCGGTGCCGATGGCGTGGGAGATGTCCCCGATCCGGTTGCCGACGGTGGCGGCGGCGATGCCCGCGTCCAGGGCCTCCTGCGTCGCCTTGATCAGCTCCAGGTCGGCGGGCGAGGGGGTGCCGACGGTGAAGCTGATGGCGGCGTCCCCCGTCCACCCGTCGAGCTCCGCCCCGCAGTCGATGCTCACCAGATCGCCGTCCCGCAACCGGTACCCCGTCGGGATCCCGTGCACGACGGCGTCGTTCACCGACGTGCAGATCACCGCGGGAAAGGGCGTCGGCGCGAAGTCCGGCCGGTACCCGAGGAACGGCGACTTCGCCCCCGCCTCGTACAACACGGTCCGCGCCACCTCGTCCAGCTCCGTCAGCGACACCCGCACCCCGGCGGCGCCCCGCACCGCCTGCAGCGCGTTGGCCACGACCCTCCCGGCCTCCCGCATGGCCGCCAGCGCCGCGTCACTCTTGATCTCCACCATTTCCGGCAACCTCCGTGACCCAATACCTATACCGGTATTACTATAACGCCCATGGTGCGAACCCCGCTGACCCCGTCCGAACGCCTCCGCGGCGAGCGCTTCGGCGCCCTCCTCCGCCAGGCCCGCGGCGACCGCAGCATGGTCGACGTCGCCGCCAGCGCCGGCGTCTCCGCCGAAACCCTCCGCAAAATAGAGACAGGCCGCGCCCCCACCCCCGCCTTCTTCACCGTCGCCGCCCTGGCCGCCGCCCTGAACATCTCCCTGGACACCCTGGCCACCACCTGCACGGAGGACACCCCCCACACCGATCAGGCATTATCAGCCTAAAGATCACCGGCCCCCCGCCCCCGAAACGGACCCCCCTCCATGGCCCCCCTGATCCGCCCCTACACCCCCACCGACACCGACTGGGCAAAAACCCTTCTAACCGCGCACTTCGGCTCCCCCAAGGTCGTCTCCCGAGGCACCCTCCACGACGCCACAACCCTCCCCGGCTTCGTGGCCGAAGCAGACAAAACCCCCGTAGGCCTAATCACCTACAACATCACCGACACCCAATGCGAGGTAGTAACCATCACCGGCCCAGGCGTAGGCGCCTACCTCCTGGCCGCCACCGTAGAACACGCCAGAAACCAAGGCTGCCACCGCCTCTGGCTAATAACCACCAACGACAACACCCACGCCCTGACCTTCTACCAACGCCAAGGCTGGGACCTCTCCGCCCTCCACAAAAACGCCGTAACCGAAGCCAGAAAACTAAAACCCGAAATCCCCCGAACTGGCGAAAACAACATCCCCATCCGCCACGAACTAGAGCTGGAATTCCTCCTCCACTCCTGAATGATCCACTTGAACGAGTAGGTGGCCGATCATGGCGTCGCCCGCTGCCCGCGACGACGACATGACTGAAACGGCGTCATTCAGACAGAAGTGGGTGAATCATTTTAAATCCATCTATACCCATGCATAACGGATAGCATTTGCGCGGCAGGCCGTAGATCACCCCGATAAGACGGCAGAACGGTATCCGATCGAGATGCGCAACCAACTGCACAGCGAGAGGTACGGCTTTATTCTTCGTTGTCGCGATACCAGAGATTAGGAGCGGCAGCATGGACGAGCAGGCGGCCGGCACGACGACGACTTCGGATTACACGTCCACCTCGCCGGACCCGATCAAGATCACCGGCTCTGAATCCGCCAACGCGAAGAAGACACCGTTGCCGAGAACGGTTCCGAAGTGGGAGGCGGACTCCCGGGATCGCGTCCGGGCCGCCATCCGCCGCTACTCCAAACCTCTTGCCGACCTCGTCGCGAGGGACGCCAACGAGGGCGACACACGACTCCTCGTGACCGACTTCCTCTGCGACGGACTCGGGTACGACAAGTACCAGGAGTTGACCACCGAATATCAGGTGAAGGGCGAGTTCGCAGACTACGGTGTCCGCGTCGAGAAGCAGCTCGTCGCGTTCATCGAGGTCAAACGCTGCACCCAGAAGCTCGGCATAAGGCATCTGCGGCAAGTGCAGATGTACGCCGTGAACGAGGGCGTCGAGTGGATGATCGTGACCAATGGCCAGGTATGGCAGGTCTATCACATGACCGGCGGCCTTCCGGTCATCGTAGACCTCGCACTGGAAGTGGATCTTCTAGGTGACATCAGCCTGTCGGCCAAAACCGATGCATTGTTCTACTTGAGCAAGGATGCCTTCAAGCGACGGCTGATCGACGAGCTGTGGAAGGCACGCGCCGCCACGTCCCCCAAAGCTCTGGCTCAGGTGGTGATGTCAGAAGTGGTCCTGGAGTCGATCCGCAAAGAAGTCCGGCGCCAGACCAGCCACAACGCGGACACCAAGGACCTGGCACGGATCCTTCGCGAAGAGGTCCTACGCCCTGACGCCCTGCCGTGATCCGCTGACGGCGGATGCCCGGACGAGGCGAGCGAGGCCGCCCGACGGAAACGATGGGTCGAAACGCGGTCAGGCGACTCTCCAAGTGCGATCTCCGAGGGTCGCGATGAGATCGACGGTTCCTCCGAGCGCGGCGACGTAGGCACGCAGGACATCGATGCCGGACACCTCACCGTTCTCAATCTTGGAGATTTGTGCCTGAGTCACACCGAGCGCTTCAGCGAGCTCCACCTGAGTGACTCCAGCGGCCTTCCACATCTCGGCAAGATAGCCCCGCACGTACGCCTCGTGTCACTAGGGGGGGCCGTCACCAGCACCTGGTGAACCACACGGCCTTGCCGTCGGGCTGAGGGTCGATGCCCCAGCCGGTTGACAGGGCGGCGACGATCTGGAGGCCGCGGCCGTTCTCCTGGTCGTCGGCGGGTCGCGGTGGGGGTGCGAAATGTGTGCCACGATCGGCTACTTCTCCGCCCAGGCAACGGCCTGTTAGGCGCAGGCGCAGGGTGATGGGCGCGGCGCCGTAGCGGATCGCGTTCGTGTGAAGCTCGCTGACTATCACCAGTACGTCGCTGACCGGGGCGGACAGGCCCCATGCGGTCAGCGTCTCGCGAACCATGTCACGGCTATCTCTGACGGCTTCGGCGTGGGCTGGGAGATCCCAGCTCGTCTCACGGGCAGCGAGGAAGGAGGGCGTGGAGTGTCTATTCGCCATCGGGTGCTCCCGATGGCGAGGCGATCGGGGCGGCTTCGGCGCCCACCTCGCCCATCTTGTGTCCGGCTGAGATCACATCGTTTGTGTCCACAACTCGGATGGCGTCGCTCAGCCGGCCGGTGACCGGGTTGCGCACCTGCATGGCATGAGGCAGGGTGCGCGTGTCCCGTCCGTGACCGTCGAGCAGAGCGGCCGGGTGGTGAAGATCTGTCGTCACGGCACCGAGTACACGCCTTACGCCACCCGGCAGGGGAGATGACATCCGATGACGTCGCGGCGGCGGCCTTGCCAGATGCGATAACGATCAGTGGAACCCGATCGACCGATCATCGCCCGCTTGTCGAATACCGGGAGATATTCGCCGAGTACGTCGCCCCGTTCGCCGCGCCAGGCACGCGGTTCTACATCGGCGGAGCCAGCGGAGTCGATTCGTTGACGCTCCTCTGGCTCGCGTCCGAGACACGAGCCGAGCTCGTCGTGGTCGTTCCCGGGGTGCTGTCCGATCAACCCGCCGACGCTCGTCGTGCGGTGGCGGTGGTCCGGGGACGTGGTCGCTTGGGTGAGCTGGTGCAGCTCGCGCATCCCGCGCATCCTTCGGCTGAGGCTTACCACCACCGCAACCGATGGATGGTCGATCGCAGTGGATTCGTGATCGGCTTTCCTCGGGCGGGCATCACCGAAGGCGGGACCTGGCATACCCTCCACTACGCCGCTGAGCACCGCAAGCCTCGCCTTATCCTCCCCGTGTAGGTCGTCGCGTGCTGTAATTGCGCCATGACACGGAGGGGCCGACGGGCCACCCCGCGCGCGCTGCGAGTCCTGCGCGAGCGGCGCGGCTGGTCCTGGGCGGATCAGGCACGGGCCATCAAGGACGCTGCCCGGACCCTGTCCGTCGATGCGGTGGCCTGCATGAGCGTGACCAGCTTGGTGCGCACGATCGCGCGCTGGGAGAGCGAGAGCGGCGATTCCCGGCGAGCGCTACCGGCTCCTGCTCGCCTACGCCTACGCCCGCCGTGGTGACGATGTGACAGTCGCGGCAGGGTCGGACTTCGAGCAACTGATGTCGCTGATGGCCGGGTGGGGCACACCGGCCGAGCGGATCGCCGAATTGCGGGCCCAAGTGGTCCGGGTGACCACTCGAGGGCATGCTCTCCTGGCCTACCTCGTTCCCGGCGAAGACCGCGCTCTGGGGGCCGCCCCGGCCGCTCCGGAAACCCTCACCATCGAGGTCGTAGACGAGATCAGAAAACTCGTCGACGCCGTCAATGCTCAAGTGGGCAGCGTGCCCTTCGGCCGGCTCCAGGTGGCCTTGGCTCCGGCCGTCGAGGCGTGCCGCATCCTGCACAAGGGTGGTTCACCCGGGCCTGTCCGCACGTCTCTCGCGGCCGTCGCGGCCAACGCGTTCATGGTGGCCGCTCGGGTGGCGTTCGAGACGCGAGACGACCACACGTCCACCCATCTGTACACCGAGGCGATACGAGTCGCCGAGAGCCTTCCTGCCTGGGAGCGCGTGGCGATACGAACCAGCCAGGCGCTGGTCACTCTGTACTCGACGAATGACGTGGCCGCGGCGCAGCTGGTCGCAGACGAGGCGGTTCGCGTCGCGCGGCGCAGTGACAGCCGGATCATGCGAGCCCGAGCCCATGCCCTCCAGGCCGAGATGGCCGCACGAGCGGGACGGGACAGACACGCCTTCACCGCGCTGCACCAGGCCTGGCACGATGTGGACAGCTCAAGCCCGGACACAGGTGACCCGGCCGCCGGCCGATTCGGCACCGCGCAGTTGGAAGGGTTCGAAGGAACCTGCAACCTATATCTGGGCCGTTCGGCGGAATCCGCACCACAGCTATCCCGGGCGCTGAGCGCGCTGAGCCACCCCCGGCAGGCGATACAGCGTGCGATCGTCACCGCTGACCTTGCCTGGGCTCGACTACAGGAGGGCGCACCGGAAGCGTCCGCTCGGCTGCTGCACGACTGCGTCGACCTTGTGGCCGCGACGCGAGCTCGAGTCCCGGCGATGAGGGGTGCGCACGTGCGCCGTGCTCTGACCCCGTGGCGGCGCGAGACCTTCGTCGCGGACCTCGATGATCATATGCGTGATGTGCTCGCAGGCATCTGAGATGCGAGCGTCACTAACCCTTGCTCAAGTCCTTGGGGGTGGCAGTCGGCTGTGCGCCACAGGAAGTCGTACTAGTAGGTGCCGTACTTCATGGTCGTTGGCTCTCTTCCCCACGTGACACCACTGCGGCTTGTAGTCGAGCGATGTCCTCGATGTCCTTGACTCGTGTCGGGCGGCCAGGGATCCATACCGGCATCATCTGCTTGATCTCGATCTGGGCCGCAGGGCTGATGATCGGGCAGGTCAAGGAGTCGATACGGCCTACGTAGGCGCCGATCATGTTCTCCGGCCAGGGGGCGCCCTTCCATGGGCCGCCGCCGACGACCACGCGGCCGGACGGGTCTCTGGACAGTAGGGCGAAGCTGAGGTCCACGTCCTGTTTGTTGAAATCGAGTTGTTGCTCCCGAGGCGGGCCGGGTACGGGCGCGTAGTCGTGCCGTGTCAATTCCAGGGCCAGGGCGGGGGCGTCGTCGATCCAGGTGAACCAGTCGATGTCTTCGTGTTCCCGGGTGACCTTTCCGAGGAAGAAGTCCATGGCCCATCCGCCGCGCAGCCAGACCTCGATCCGGAGTTCTTTCGCGATCTTGACGGTCTCGGCGATCAGGTCCAGCTGGCGGGCGGCGCTACGCATGTCCACGGGTGCGGAGACTACGTGGTGGTCGGGGCGCCGCACACTTTTTTTCTGTGGCCTCGAACCTTTTGCCGCCATCGGGACTCTTACTAGGGGAGGACGTGATCCCCTCCGGTGGCTCGCCGGAACGCCGGTGGGGTTTCGGGGGTCGAAGGGGGCGGAGCCCCCTGGGAGAGGCTGTCCGAGCCGGAATGCGCGCAGCGCGTGGAGGGGAGGCCCGTGGGTGGCGGGAGGGGACGCCTGCCTGGGGTGCCTGCTGGGGTCAGACGATGGGGGGGCGGCCTAGGCGGAGCATGCGCCAGGCGGTTTTCCAGGCCATGGGGCGGCGTTCGCCTGCGGGTTCGGTGAGGCCCTCCTTGAAGCCGCGGAACCAGGACTTGATGGCCAGGTGGGAGCGTTCGCGGATCACGGTGAGGATCATCCAGTCCAGGAGGTACAGGGCCGCCAGGAGCCAGGGGAGGTTGCGGCGGGCCAGCCAGACACGGTTGCGGGCGTTCAGGCGGTAGAAGTCGGCGTGCCTGGTGGGGGGGACCTGGGGGTGGTACATGACGGCGTCGGCGTCGTATTCGATGCGGTAGCCCTCGCCCAGGAGGCGCCAGGCGAGGTCGGTCTCCTCGTGGGCGTAGAAGAAGCGGCCGGGGAGGCCGCCCACCTGGAGGAAGGCCGAGCGTCTGATGGCGCAGGCGCCGCCGAGGAAGGTGGTCACGGGGGAGGAACGCTGGGGGTCGCCGGCGCGGAGGCGGGGGACGTGGCGTCGCTGGCCCACGCCGCCGTCGGGGTCCATCACGCGGAAGGAGATGACGGCGAGGTCGGGTTCGGCGGCGAAGCGTTCGCGGACGTGGACGGCGACCTTGTCGTCGGCGTACCAGCCGTCGTCGTCGAGGAACAGGACGACGTCGCCGCTGCACTCGCGGACACCGTGGTTGCGGCCTTCGGGGATGCCGACGTTGGTGGGGATGCGTACCGTGCGGACGTTCGCCGCCGGGTGGCCGGAGACGTCGGCGAGCGGCGGGACGTCGGCGCCGTTGCCGACGACCACGACTTCCACGTCGCCGTCGGTCTGGGTGACGGCGGACTCGACGGCCCGGTCGAGCTCGGCTACCCGGTTACCCATGGTGAGGATGACACACGAAATCTTCAACGCGTCATCGCCTCGACGCTGGGAAGGCGCAGGTAACCATGATCACCGAGTCTGGTTGGGCGGCTGGTCCGAACTCTGTCTGCATACTGTGAAATAAGGGTATCGGAACGGTCAGCGAACCCCCACCGAACAATCGGTGTGGATTGCGCGTCGGCTCTTGACAGAGATACGACGTGGGAGGCCCGCCGACGGTTCCGATCAATCACGCAAGCCGCCTCGACGCCAGGATGCTCACCAGGTGGAGGACCGTCTGCACCCCCGCGAACACGGCGCAGGCGACGGTGAGGACCTGGGTGGCGGTCAGGCCGCCCGCCACGGCGTCCCAGACGGCCGCGAGCAGGGCGATGATCGACAGCTCGACGGCCTGGATCACCCGGTGGAAGCGCAGCGCCGCCACGGCCTTCCTGGCCACGCCCAGCCTGCGGGAGGTGAAGTGCTCGGCCGCCGCCTCGGTGGTGGCCGGCAGGCCGGAGCGGGCGCGGGCGACGTCCACCAGGTCGGTCTCCGACTTGATGAGGATGGCGCCGAGCGCCGCCGCCAGGCCGAGCACGGTGTACCAGTCGGGCACGGCGGACGAGGCACGGAAGCCGAGCCCGATCAGCAGCGCCGCCTCGGCGAAGTAGTGGCCGACCCGGTCGAGGTAGACGCCGGTGATCGAGGTGCGGTTCGTCCACCGGGCCAGCTCGCCGTCGGAGCAGTCGAGCAGCAGGTAGACCTGGATCAGCAGGGCGGCCCCGATCGCCGCCCACAGCCCGGGCAGCGCCAGCACGACCCCGGCGAGCAGGCCCGCCACGATCATCAGGCCGGTCACCTGGTTGGGGCTGATCCGGGTGCGGGCCAGCGCCCAGGTGACGTAGATCGACAGCTTGCGCATGTACAGCGCGCCCGCCCAGTGCTCACCGGAGTTGCGCTCCATGGTGGTGTGCGGCTGGGCGACCGCGCGCATCTCAACGAGCGACGGCCCGGACATAATCCTCCACCCGGTCGCGCGCCTCGGCCTCGGACAGGCGCAGGTGCTCCAGAATCGTGTACCGCCCGGGACGGGTGGACGGCGCCAGCATGATCGCCTCGGTGAACTGGCCGACGGTCAGCCCGATGTCGGCCGGGCCGAGCGGGAGCCCGTGCGCGCGCAGGCAGTCGGTCACCAGCGAGAGGCGCCGCTCGTCCTCGCGCAGGTAGAAACAGAAGGCCGCCCCGATCCCGGCGAGCTCGCCGTGGTTCGAGGTGCCGGGGAACAGCTGATCCACGGCATGAAGGATCTCATGGTCGCCGCCGCTGCTGGGACGCGACGAGCCCGCGACCACCATTGACATGCCGGAAAGGATCAGCGACTCGGCCAGCACGGTGAGGAACGCGTCCGACTCGACGGAGTCGCCGCGCCCGAGCACCGCCTCGGCGCTGGTGCGCGCCATGGCCACCGCGAGGCCGTCGATGGGCTCGCCGCGCTCGACGTTGCCGAGCTGCCAGTCCTCGATGGCGGAGAGGTTGCTGATGACGTCGCCGACCCCGGCCCGCACCAGGGAGGCGGGGGCGCCGTGCACGAAGTCCAGGTCGACGAGGATGGCCAGCGGCATCGGCACCCCGAACGACCCCTTGCCGCCCTCGTGCTCCAGCGAGGAGACCGGCGAGCAGATGCCGTCGTGGGACAGGTTGGTGGCCACCGCGACCATGGGGATGCCGGCCAGCGACGCCGCGTACTTGGTGACGTCGATGGTCTTGCCGCCGCCGATGCCGACGACCGCCTCGTACGCCCCCTTGCGCAGGTCGGCGCCGAGGGTGACGGCGGAGTCCACGCTGCCGTCGGGCACGCGGAACACCTCGGCGTCCACCAGCGTGGGCGCGATGAGGTCGGAGATGTGGTCGCCCTGGCCGGAGCCCACCGCGACGGCGACCCGGCCGGAGGTGACCACGCGGCTGTCGGCCAGCAGTGCCCCGAGCTGGGCGACCGCGCCCCGGCGGACCTCGACGGTGAGGGGCGCGGTGAGCATTCTCGCTAGTAGCGGCATGCGGTCTCCCTGGTCGTGAGCGCACCGCCGGCCGGCCACGCGCCGGGGCGGCGCGGGGCGGCTAGTAGTTGCACGCGATCTCCCGCGCCCGGGCCAGGTCGGCGTGGTTGTCCACTTCGACCCAGTCGACCTTGCCGATCGGCGCCACGGCGATGTGCTCGCCGCGGGCGACCATCTCGCCGTAGCCGTCCTCGTAGTAGAGCTGGGGGTCGCGCTCGAACGTGGCCCGCAGCGCGTCGGCGAGCCGCTCGGCCGCGCCGGGCCGGATGAGGGTGGCGCCGATGTACTCGCCGTAGGCCTCGGCGGGGTCCATCAGCTTGGTGATGCGGCGCAGGTGCCCGGCGTCGTCCAGGGTGACCTTCATCTCTTCGTCGGCGAGGGTCTTGACGTCGTCGACCGCGAGCAGGATGTCGCTGGTCACCGGAGCGTCCAGCAGCGTGCGCTCCACCGAGACGGGGTGGACGGTGTCGCCGTTGACGAGCAGCGCCCCCTCGGCGAAGTGGTCGCGCGCGCACCACAGGGAGTAGGCGTTGTTCCACTCCTCGGCCTTGTCGTTGTGCACGAGGTCGAGCCGCACGCCGTGGCGCCGCTCCAGCTCGTCCTTGCGGTCGTGCACCGCTCCCGCCGCGTACCCGACGATGACCACGACGTCGCGAAGGTCCACCGCCGCGAGGTTGCGCAGTGCGATGTCGAGGATCGTGGTCTCTCCGTCGACCGGCACCAGCGCCTTGGGCAGCGTGTCGGTGTACGGCCGCAGGCGTCGTCCGGCCCCGGCGGCCAGCACCATTCCCAGCAACGTGCGCTCCTGTCGTTCTGAGGCATGAGTTTGTAGGGTGAAAGGTTAGTTGGCCGCAGGTGCTGATCGTGTAATCCACGGTTCACCTATGCCGTTATGAGATCGGTTGCATGCAATGTGACGGGTGATCTAGTCCCGGGAGCCGAGGTCGGCCGCCTCGACGCCGGACCGCGGCGCGACCAGCCAGCAGGTCACGCTCTCCCAGCAGAACAGCGCCGAGAGGTACAGCGTGGCCAGCACGAACACCGGGGTGACCACGTCCAGGAGCACGCCCATCGCCACCAGCAGCATGCGGCCCTCCCAGCCGAGGCCCGCGAAGGAGAGCCAGGGCGGCGGGTAGACCCGCTGGCGGCAGCGGTAGACGACATCGTAGTGGTGGAAAAGGATCGCGCCGAGCAGCCCGGCGATCAGCACCTTGGGGACGTCCCAGGCGAAGCCGACGCAGGCCACGAAGCCGTACTCGGTGCACCGCAGGATGGGGGGCACCAGCCAGTCCAGCCGCCCGTCGTGCGGGTGGGAGCTGCCGAGACCGGCCAGCAGCAGCGCCACGGCCGGGGCGAAGACGGCGGGGCCCTCGGCTTCCCCGATGCCGAGGAAGAGCATCACACCGGTCACGAAGGCCCCGGCGAGCGCGGGCGGCAGGGGCGGCAGCTGCCCGGCGAGCAGCAGGCCCATGCCGCGGGACAGCACGCCGTCGTCGCGGTAGGTGATCACCACGCTGCGCGGCACCGGGGTCATGCGGACGTACACCATGGTCTACAGCGACCTCGCGATCCTGCCGGTGAGGGTGTACAGCGTGGCCAGGCCGCCCCAGGCGAGCAGGGCGAGGAAGGTCACGCGGGCGTTGGCCACACCCGCGGTGAGGGCGATCAGCAGCACACGCTCACCGATGGGCAGCACGACGATCTTGCGGAGCCAGTACGACGCCGTGTCGCGGTCCGGCAGCACGGCGAGGCGGCCCTTGGGCTCGGGGGCGGCGGGCCGGGCGAGGGCGCCGTCCGGGCGTTCCAGGCCCAGGTCGGCGGCCTGAGCGCCCGCGTAGGAGAAGTCGATCATGTGGCGGATGGACTGGAGGAGCATGGCCGCCACCGCCAGGGCCCAGATGCCGTCGGGGCCGGCCGGGCCCGCGGCGACGCTCCCCGCGTACCCGACGGCGAGGCCGAAGTAGACGACGTACTCCTTCACCCGGGCGAACGCGGCGTCCAGCCAGGCGCCGACCGGGGAGAAGGCGCGGGTGTAGCGGGCGAGGCGGCCGTCCACGCAGTCGAGGACGAACGACAGGTACAGCAGGACGGCTCCGGCGAGCAGCTCGCGGCGGCGCCCGGCGGAGAACGCGACGGCGGCCAGGCCCGCGAGGCCGACCGACAGGCCGGTGACGGTGTTGGGCGTCATGCCGAGGCGCGCTGCGAGGCGCACCAGCGGGCCGGTCCAGGTGCTGACGAGGTACGTCGCGGTGAAGCCGTCGCCGGAGCGGACGGTGGCGGCCAGCCGGGCGCGCTCCTCGTCCACCTCCGCGAGGCGCGCGACGGCGGCGGCGGTCTCCGGCCCGCCGGCCATGCGGCCGACGTGCAGCAGCCCGAGGGGGGCGGCGCGCACCGGCACCCGCAGGCGCACCAGGCCCGCGAGCAGGAGGTCGGCCACCTCGGCGTCCGTGGCGTGGCCGAGCACCCCGGCCTGGGCGAGGTCGGCCAGCTCGTCGGCGACCTCGGCGAACGTCGCGAGGTCGGCCACCCCGACGTGCAGGACGCCGCGGAAGGTGCCGTTGGCGGCGCTCACCACGTGGAAGGAGTTGCCCGCGGCGACGACGCGGCCGTGCTCCACCCGCACCGGGGGCCCGTCCCCCGGCGGGGACACCAGCGCGGCGGTGCCCCGGGACGGGTCGGCGAGCAGCAGGGCCAGGGCCGCGGTGTGGGCCACCAGGTCGCCGGGCAGCACCGCCACCGGCCCGGTGCAGGCGCGGGCGACGGCGGCGACGGCCCGCAGGTCGGCCGGGAGGCCGCCGCTGACGGTGACCCGGCTCGCGGGCGGGCGCGGCCCGGCTACCCTGGTCACGACATGCAGCTCGCGGACGGCCAGCGTGACGAGCTGCCCGGCCAGCCGGTCGGCCGCGGCGCCGCCAGGGGCGGTGTCCAGCAGCACGGCGACCAGCGTGGCGGACGGCCCGCCGCGCTCCGGGCGCGGGCGGGCAGGCGCGGGGCCGGCGCCGGGTGAGGGTCTGGGAGCGGAGCCGGATGAGGGTGCGGGCGCGGGCTCGGGCAAGCGGGGCCTCCTTCCGCGGCCTCGGAACGTCCACCTCGCAACGTAACCGAGCCGTCACGGGCCCTGCAATCCCATCGGCGCGTCACACGGCGTGACCGGGGGCGGGGCACGATTCAGGGAGGACGTCATGCGTACCGTCGGGGTGATCCTCGCCGGGGGTGTCGGGCAGCGGGCCGGGCTCGGCATGCCCAAGCAGCTGGCGCTGATCGCGGGGCGCACCATCATCGAGCACACCGTGGCCGCGTTCGAGGCCGCGCCCGAGATCGACGAGATCGTGGTGCTGATGGCGGCCGGGCACACCGCCGAGGCGTCACGCCTGGTGGCCGGGTTCTCCAAGGTGTCGCGGGTCATCGAGGGCGGCGCCAGCCGCACCGAGTCCACGTGGCGGGCGCTCCAGGCCCTCGGCCCCGGCGAGTGTCACGTGCTGCTGCACGACGCGGTGCGGCCGTTCGTGGAGCCGCGGGTCATCACCGAGTGCGTCGAGGCGCTGGAGTCGTTCTCCGCGGTGATGGTGGCGGTCCCGACGTCCGACACGATCGTGGTGGCCGACGGCGACTTCGTGCGCGACATCCCGGACCGCGCGCCGCTGCGGCGGGTGCAGACGCCGCAGTGCTTCCTGCTGTCGGTGATCCGCGATGCGTACGAGCGGGCGTTCGCCGACCCCGGCTTCGCCTCCCGGCCCGCCACCGACGACTGCGGCGTGGTGCTGCGCTACCTGCCGGACGTGCCGATCCGGATCGTGGCGGGCAGCGAGCACAACATCAAGGTCACCCACCCGGTGGACGTGCACATCGCCGAGAAGCTGTTCCAGGTGGCGCCCCGCGGCGAGACCTAGGACGGCGGCTTGCCGAGGCGCGGCGGGCTGGTGAGGAACCCCCAGCCCCAGGACAGGTGCATGGTGGCGTACACCAGCGGCAGCCTGAGCAGGGCGGACGGCGGCAGGCCGCGGCCGGTGAGCACGGAACCGGCCAGGATGGCGGCGAGGTAGGCCGCGGGGACCAGCAGGCCGGCCGGGAAGAACGGCGAGACGACCAGGCCGAGCAGGATGGCCGCGACGGCCGCCGGGGGCGCCAGGTAACGCAGGTTGATGGTGCCCTCGTGGGTGCGGGCCACCACGCGCCGCCAGCGGCCGTAGTGGAAGTACTGCTTGGCCAGGGCGCGGACGCTCGGCCGGGGGCGGTACGACACGCGCATGCGCGGCTGGAACCAGACGAGGCCGCCGGTCGTGCGGATGCGGTGGTTCATCTCCCAGTCCTGGGCGCGCTGGAAGTGCTCGTCGTAGCCGCCCACCCGCTCCAGCGCCTCGCGGCGGAACACGCCGAGGTACACGGTGTCGGCGGGACCGGGCTCGCCGCCGGTGTGGAAGCGGGCGTTGCCGACGCCGATGCGGGACGTCATGGCGCAGGCCACGGCGCGCTCGAACGGCGTGACCCCCTCGGCGGCCATGACGCCGCCCACGTTGTCGGCGCCGGTCTGCTCCAGCGTCTCCACGGCCACCTGGAGGTAGTCCGGGGGGAGCATGGCGTGGCCGTCCACCCGGGCGATGATGCCGTTGCGGGACGCGCCGATGGCGGCGTTGAGGGCGTTCGGGGTGCGGCCGGTGGGGTTGGCCACCACGGTCACGCGGGGGTCCTCGGCGGCGAGGGTGTCGGCGACCTCCTGCGTGCGGTCCCGCGAGGGACCCACGGCGAGGACGACCTCGATCGGCCCGTCGTAACGCTGCGCGAGCACTTGGTACACGGCCTCGCGCAGATGGCGCTCCTCGTTGAGCACCGGCATGACGACGGATACGGGCGGCCAGACTCGGGTGGCCTGTCCCGGGCGGGGCGAGTCGGGGAACTCCTTCATGGCGGCGCTCACGCTACTGTACGAGCGGGTGGGGACGGCAACCCACGGCGGTAGGGACGTCCGCATCGGAGAGCGTTGGCGGCCTTTGAGGGGGCTCGATGAGTGACGACGACTCCGCCGTCCGGGTGGGCGGGGACGCCTACGGGGGCGTCAGGTTGTCGGCCCGCCGCTCCCGGCGGGCGCGGTCGGGGGCTCGCGCCGTGCTGGTCGGCGCCGCCCTGTCCAGCCTGGTGCTGGCGGGCTCGGGCGTGTCGTGGTTCCTGTCGTCGTACGCCGCCGGGCAGATCAAGTCGGTGGACGCCGGCACCGCGGGGTCCGACGCGCGCGGCGCGATGAACATCCTGCTCGTCGGGGTGGACAAGCGGGACAACCTCACCCGGCGCCAGCAGAACCTCCTCCACCTCGGCCGCGAGGTGGGCCAGCGCAGCGACACCATCATGGTGATCCACCTGTCGGAGGACCACTCCAAGGTCACCGTGGTGAGCCTGCCGCGCGACAGTTGGGTCGACATCCCGGGCAAGGGCCTCCACAAGATCAACTCGGCGTACTCCCTGGGCGGCGCGCCGCTGGCCGTGCGCACGGTGCGCAACGCCACCGGGATGACCATCCACCACTACGTCGAGGTCAACGTCCTCGGGTTCATCAACGTCGTGGACGCCATCGGCGGCGTCGAGATCTGCACCCCGGTCGCGATCAACGACGACAAGACCAAGTTCAGCCTCCAGCCCGGCACCTACGAGCTGGACGGCATCAAGGCCCTGTTCTACGCCCGCACCCGGGCCACCGCCCGCTCCGACCTCGACCGCATCGACCGCCAGCAGCAGGTGATCTCGGCGCTGCTGCAGCGGGCCCTCAGCGGCGGCACGCTCGCCAACCCCGCCAAGCTCACCGGCCTGGTCGGGTCGGCGCTGAAGACCCTGACGGTGGACAAGGCCCTGGCCAAAGACCTGCTCGGCCTCGCCGACCAGCTCAAGGACGTGTCCACCGACGACGTGACCTTCGCGACGGTGCCGCTGGCGGACGTCGACTACCGCACGCCCACGGGTGAGTCCGCGGTGCTGTGGGACAAGACCGCGGCCCGGGACCTGTTCCGGCGCATCGACGCCGACGAGCCCCTGGTGAAGCCGGCGGCCACGGCCAAGGCCTCCACCACGCCCAAGCCCGCGCCGTCCCCCTCGCTCAGCGTGCCGCCGTCGCGCATCGCGGTCCGGGTGGTGAACGGCACCGCCGTCACCGGCCTCGGCGCCCGCGCCAAGGCCGACCTGATCGAGGCCGGGTTCCAGGTGCCCGAGCCGCCGGGAGACACCAGCCGCCGCACGTACGAGAAGACCGTGGTGCGCTACCCCGCCGGGCGGGAGGACTCGGCCCGCACGGTGGCCGCCGCGATCCCGGGCAGCGAGCTGCGCCAGGCCGAGGTCACCGGGGTCGAGGTCATCGTCGGCCGGTCCTACGACGGCGCCAAGAAGGTCACCGTGAAGGAGGCCTCACCCGGCGCGTCCCCGTCGCCGTCCGGCCCGCCGGTGGCCAAGACGGCGACGCAGAACATCTGCAAGAAGTAGCGGCTACCAGCTCTCGCCGGTGATGCGCTCGTACGCCTCGATGTAGCGGGCACGGGTGGCCGCCACGATCTCCTCGGGGATCTCGGGGGCGGGCTCCTTCTTGTCCCAGCCGCTGCCGGTGGCCCAGTCGCGGACGAACTGCTTGTCGAAGGCGTGCTGCGGGCGGCCGGGCTCCCACTGGTCGGCGGGCCAGAAGCGGGAGGAGTCGGAGGTCAGCACCTCGTCGGCCAGCACGAGGGCGCCGCCGGGGTCGCGGCCGAACTCGAGCTTGGTGTCGGCGATGATGACGCCGCGGGGCGCCGCCAGCTCGGCGCCGCGCCGGTAGACCTCCAAGGTGACGCGGCGCAGCTCATCGGCGATCTCGCCGCCCTGGTCCGCCGTCACGTCGGCGAAGGTGATGGACTGGTCGTGCGCCCCGAGCGGCGCCTTCGTGGTCGGCGTGAAGATCGGCTCGGGCAGCCGGGAGCCGTCCACCAGCCCCGGCGGCAGGCTCACGCCGGACACCGAGCCGCTCGCCTGGTACTCCCGCAGGCCGCCCCCGGTGAGGTAGCCGCGGGCGATGCACTCCACGGGCACCATGTCGAGCCTGCGGCACCGCACCGCGCGGCCGGCGAACTCGGCGGGGACGTCGGTGGCGGAGATCACGTGGTTGGGCACGATGTCCGCGAGCCGCTCGAACCACCACAGCGACAGGCGGGTGAGGACGCTTCCCTTGTCCGGGATGGGGGTGGGCAGCACCACGTCGTAGACCGAGATGCGGTCCGAGGCGACCAGGACGATGTCCCCACGGTCCTCGTAGACGTCGCGGACCTTCCCCGAGTGCAGCAGCTTCACCGTACCCCCAGCTCAACGACCACCCGGGCGCCCCCGGCCGGACCCAAGGCTACCGCCGCGCCACCCGGACGCCGGTACGTGGCCCGTGGGCTCACATCCGGCGGCCGTTCCACGAGGCCGGCGGAACGAGGTTCGAGGGCGGGTCGACCCGCGCTCACCCAGGGCGCGTGGCGCATCCGGCGCTGCCCGTCCACCCCGGGCCGGGGCCGGATGTGTCGTCACCCCTTAGTTATCTTCCGCAGCGCAATTTCCGGAAGTGGGCCCCCTACCCCGGCGCTATGCTTCCGCCCTGATCGACACCGAAGTGGGCACGATCAAGGACTGGGTGCTGGATATGCGCGAGCGCGAGAAACCGGCGAAGGAAATCCCGCCGGGCGTCGACACCTCCGTGCCGAACATCGCGCGGGTGTACGACTACATGCTGGGCGGCACGTTCAATTTCCCCGCCGACCGCCATATGGCCGAGCTCACGCTCCAGATCGCCCCGGACGCGCCCGTCCTGGCGCAGGAGCACCGCGCCTTCCTGCGGCGCACGGTGCGTTTCCTGGCCGCGGAGGGGGTCCGCCAGTTCCTCGACATCGGGTCCGGTCTGCCCACGCAGGGCAACACCCACGAGATCGCGGAGACCGCCGCCCCCGGCGCGCGGACGGTGTACGTGGACATCGACCCGATCGTCATCCTGCACACCCGGCAGCTCCTGGCCGCGAGCGCCACCGCGACCATCGTGCAGGCCGACATCCGCGAGCCCGACGGCATCGTCCAGCACCGGCACGTGCGCGAGCGCATCGACTTCTCCGAGCCCGTCGGCCTGCTGCTCTGCGCCATCCTGCATCACCTGCACGACCACGAGGCCCCCGGGGAGATCGCCCGGCACCTGATCGCCGCGCTGCCGCCGGGCAGCCACGTCGTCATCTCCCACTTCCACAACCCCGGGAGCTCCCGTCCCGACGTGGCCCTCCAGGCCGAGGAGGCGGAGAGGCTTTTCAACGAGAGGCTGGGCACCGGCCGGTGGCGCGGCCGCGAGGAGATATCCGGCTATTTCTCCGGCACCGACCTCGTGGACCCCGGCCTGGTGTGCGTCCCGGACTGGCGCCCCGACCCCGGCGAGTACCAGTTCCGCGGCACCCGGTACTACGGCGACTACGCGTACACGAGCCTGACCTACCAGTCGTGGCTCGGCGGCGTCGGCCGCAAGAACTGACCAGCACCCGACATATACCGACAATTCATGCTTAATACGGCTTATAATCTGGAACGATCCAATTAGTCGTCATTTCTCCCTCGTCAAGCCATTCACCCGTCAAAACCGGTCAGCGGCAAATCTATGCGGTGGCCTGACACGCGTGATCTGATGCCTCTGGCTGATCGGGTCGGGGGCGACAGGAAAGGCGACGAAAGTGCTGGACTCCCCACTGTTCGTGAACATGACCCGCTGGGGCGCGCTCTACGGCGGGCCGGGCGCCATCTGGGGGCCGGCCAGGGTCACTCCCGTGGCCGATCAGGTGGAGAACCAACTGGGCCTCGGGCCGGGAGGGCTGCCCCGCCTGCTGCCGGCCAGCAACGCCAGCGACGACCTGGACTACATCCTTCCGCTCACGCGGGTGAACCTGAACCTGCCCAATCCGCTGTTCGCCCACGCCGTCGGCAGCCAGGCCGGCGGCGCCTTCCACAACGGCCAGGTCCAGCTGGACCACCTGCGCGGGGCGATGAACAGCGTGTGGCCCGCGCTGGCCAACCCGTGCTACGCGATCATCGACTCGGACGCCGCCCATCACGTCTCACTGCTCCTGGCCGAGCTCGCCTTCGCCAACGTCGCGGCCGGCCGGGCGAAGATCGTGATCAACTTCGACGCGCACACCGATTACTCCCCCGCGGCGATGAACGCGGCCTCGCTGCGCTGCGACAACTGGGGCTCCTTCACGATCCGCCCCGTCGGCGCGTGGCTGCCCATCGCCGACGCCTACGTGATGATCGGCAACAGGGCCGGCGGAGGCCTGGCCCCCGTTCCGGCCTGGAGCAACACGACGTGCCGCCTGAGGGCCCCGAACGTCCAGTCCCAGAACCTGGCCGGGGCCACCGTCAGGCTCCAGATGCAGAGCCTCATCAACCTGCTCAACGCGAACATCGTCGCGCTGAACGCCGGCGCCGCCTGGAACGGTTACGACGTCTACGTGACCGTGGACCGCGACTTCCAGCAGACCAGCTTCACCGACTACGGCGACGGCGCCTACGCTCCCGTCGCGGCATGGCAGGCCGTGCACGACGTCCTGGACGAACTCAACAACAACGTCGCCAACGTGTCCTTCGCCGGCTTCGACCTCTGCGGCCTCCCCACCTACGCCGGCGGCAGCGTCACCGCGGGCCCCCTGGCCCCCCAGCAGCGCTTCGACCTGGCCCTCCAGGACGTCCAGAACTTCGAGAACGAGATCGCCGCCCTCTGAGCCCCGGCCGCGGAGACCGCCCCACCCGGGCCCGGCAGGAACACCCCGCCGGACCGGGTGCGGCGGTCTCAGCCGATCGGGTTCCAGCCGTCGGAACCGGCGAGATACCTCTGCGGCGTGTGGTTCGCCGCCTGCGCGTCGCTCATCTGAGGCCGGTTGGCGTTCGTACCGGCGCCCGCGCGCGAAGGTGGCGTCCACCAGCACCTCCGCGGAGTGTCACCAGGCGGTCGCGCCGCCGTCGATCGCGTAGTTGGCGCCCGTGATGTACGCCGCCCGATCGGACGCGAGAAAGGCCGCCATCTCGACGATCTCCTCGGAACGGGCGAAGCGCTTGAGGAGCGTCTTTGTGGTGATCATGTCCCGGGCCGCCTGGTCGTCACCCAGATCACGGTCACTGGCCGGCGTCAGGACGGGCCCGGGACTGATCGCCACCGCACGGATCCCGTGCCGCGCACCCTCCAGCGCGAGCTGCCGCGTCATGCCGATCACACCGGCGTTCGCCGCGCTGTGCCCGATCATCGGGGGAACCTCCCCAGCGATCATGCCCGCCATGGACGCGACGTTGATGATGACGCCCCCACCCCGCCGCACCAGATGCGGCCACGCGAACTTCGACACGAAGAAGGGAATGTCGAGCTCCCCCGCGATGGTCACCCGCCAGTCCTCGACCGAGAAGTCCGGCATGGCCCCGAACCGCAGATTGGCCGCGTTGTTGTAAACCACGTCGAGCCCCCCGTAGGCGGCCACCGCCTCCTCCACGACCCGCCGCGCCTGCTCCGGATCAGTGAGATCGATCGGCCCGACCCCCGTCATCTCCCCGCCGGCACGCCGCACCAGTTCCACGGTCTCGTCGTTGGCCTCGGTCTGGATGTCACACCCGACGACCTTCGCCCCCTCGCGCGCGAACACCAGCGCCGCGACCCGCCCCATACCCCCCGCGGTGCCGGTGATCAGCACCACCTTCTCGTCAAGCGTTCCCATGAGGCACCCCCGATACGTGATTTACTTGCTTCGTCAAGCAATTACTACACCACCATCGCGTCCCGAAACAAGTACGGGGGTGCCTCACGGCCCTACGACGGCGTGCGCCGGTCACCAGCGGAAGTGACCGGCCGGCGGACGCGATCGTCGTGAGCGTTCTCCACGTCGGCCCGCCGGGCCGCGAAGGAGCTCGGGCCCCGGTCGGCACCCCCGTCCAGCACCACCGCGCCTGACCGCCCGCGGGTCGCGAAAGGCCTGGTGAAAGACCTGTGCCCACCGCATCAAGGTGGACCGGGGCGCGGTTATCCGATGGCGAAGCTACTTTTTCGTGATGACCGGGGCGGCGTACTGGACGCTCAAGGACGGCACCAGGCACGCGACGGGTTACTGGGCCGAGGAGTTCACGGCTCCGTACAAAGGCGTTCACCGAGGCCGGCCACCAGATCGTGGTCGCCACTCCCCTCGGAGTGATCCCGACCGTGGACATGATGAGCCTGCGCCCCAACACGGCCGGCAGCGCGCAGATCGCCCTGGACCTGGAGAACACCATCCGCGCCGCCGAGGAGATGCGCCGTCCGATCCGCCTCGCGAACGCCCGCCTGGAGGACTACGACGCGGTCGGGCTCGGCCCGAAGGCACGCTCGCTGCTGGAGGACGAACTCATCGACCTCGGCGTCGACCTCACCAGCGGTGAGGCCTGGAAGCCCTTCACGATGGTCGACCACAACCCCAGAACGCCGCGGCGTCGCGAGGACCCGGCAGGCTTGATCCGCCGGAATTCTGTCGTACCGGCTGGGCACAATGCGCCTTATGCATCGACACCACGCCATCGACTACATCGAACTCGTCGTCACCGACCTGGCGCAGGCCAAACGCTTCTACTCCGGCGCCTTCGGCTGGCGGTTCAACGACTACGGCCCCGGCTACGCCGGCATCCTGAACCCCGAAAGCGAATCCGAGGTGGGCGGCCTCCGCCTGGACGACGCAGTCCGTCCCGGAGGTCCTCTGGTGCTCCTCTACTCGGACGACCTCGACGCGTCCGTGGAAGCGGTGAAGACCGCCGGCGGGCAGGTGGTGAACGGCCCGTACGAATTCCCCGGCGGCCGCCGCTTCCATTTCACCGACCCGAGCGGCAACGAGCTCGGCGTCTGGGCCGGAGCGTAGCCCCCCGATCCGCGCTCGGTGACGGCCGCGCGCACGTCCGGGGTTGCGGTGCTGTCACATGCGGTGCCAACGCCTGAGAGATCGGTGACGATTGGTCTTGCGAGTCCGTGATGTTCCCCTCTGGCCGGAGGTGACGGGGTGGGACGGCGGCAGGACGGCGGGCGGTCGGCGGTGGACGCGACGCTGCTGGTCATCGGCGTGGGGTTGGTGCTGGCCGGCGTGCTCGGCCCTGAGGTGACGATCGCGGACACGCGGATCGAGTCGCTCGCCTGGTGGGTGCGCGGGCCGGTGATCGCCGTGGGGACCGTCCTCGCCGGCTGGGCGATGTGGTCGGCACGGACACCCGCGCCGGACCTGCGCGGCGACCACGGGGTGTGGGGTGCGGCTCCCCGGGTGCCGTCCCGGCTGGTGGCACGCCCGGATCTGGCGGAGCGGACCGTCCGCGCGCTGCGTCCCGGGGGGCGGCCGGTGGCGCTGACGGGCATGGGCGGGGCGGGCAAGTCCAGCTTGGCGGCGGGCCTGTGGCGGACGCGGTGGCGCGCACCCGGCGAGGCACAGGGGATGTGGCGCCGCGCGCCGAAGGAGGCGTGGCGGGTCTGGCGCCGCGCACCCAGGGAGGCGTGGCGGCTCAGGCGGCGGTTCCGGCACGGGATGACGTGGCTGGACGCCACCCCCGGCCAGGACCCGGTGGAGTTGCTGGCCGAGATCGGGCGGCGGCTCGGGGTGGGAGAGGCGGCGCACTTCACCACCGTGCGCGCGGGGCGCGACGTGCTCGCGGCGGCGCTGCGGCGACGCCGGGTGCTGATCGTGGTGGACAACGTGTGGGAGCCGGCACCCGTCCAGGCGTTGCTGGAGCTGGCGCCGCGGTGCGGGCTGCTGTTCACCACCCGCGAGAAGGACGTGGCCACCACGGTGCACGCGATCCCCGTGGACGTGGACGCGCTGAGCGACGACCAGGCGCTGGAACTGCTCGGCCGATGGACCGGACGTCGGGCGGCGGCCCTGCCCGCGGCGGCGCGCCGGGTGTGCGCGCGGCTGGGGAACCTGGCGCTCGGCGTGGCCATGGCGGGGGCGATGGTCGCCAAGGGCCGGTCGTTCGACGACGTACTGGCCCTGATCGAGCGGGGCCTGGACCGGGTGGGCGCCGATCTGGATCCGCGATACCAGTACGGAACGCTGCTGGCAGCGATCGAGGCGAGCCTGTCCGGTCTGGCGACGGCGGACTCCGATCGCTACGAGCGGTTGGCGGTGTTCGCCGGGCGAGGGCCGTTCTCCCGGGCGGCGGCCGAGAAGTTATGGGGGCCACGGACGCCCCCGGCGGAGGCAGGCGATCTGCTCGCGGATCTCGTGGGCCGTTCCCTGCTTACCGCCGCGGGACCGGGCTGGTACGTGGCGCACGACCTGCAGTACGAGGCGATGGTCACCCGGCTGGGCGGCGATGCGCTCACCGCGGCACACGAGTACCTGGTGGAGCGGTACCGGCAGGAGTACCCCGGCGGCTGGGCGCGGTCGGCCGCCGATCCGTACCTGGGGCCCCGGCTAGTGGGTCATCTGCTGGAGGCCGGGTGCCGGGACGAGGTGCGAAAGGTGCTGGCCGACGTGGGGTGGGTTCAGGCACGGCTCGCGCACGGGGGTCCGGCGGCCCTGCTGGCGGACTACGTGCACGCGGACGACACGCTGAGCAGGCAGATCGCCAGGGCTCTGCGGTTGTCGGCCGACGCGGTCGGCGCCGATCCGTCACTGGTCCCCGGCCAGATGGCCGGTCGCCTGCGCGGGCACCCCGACGAGCAGGTCGCCGCCTGGGCCCGCGCGCTCGATCGTTCAGGCCGGGGGTTGTGGCCGGTCGGGCCGGACGCCGCGTTGACTCCGACCACCGAGCCGCTACTTCAGACCCTGACCGGGCACACCGGCTATGTGGAGGCGCTGGCGATCACTCCGGACGGCGGAACCGTGGTCAGCGCCGACTACGGGGCGGTGCGGGTCTGGGACCTGGCCGGCCGGTCCGCCCCTCGTGTCCTGCTCAAGGGCCACGACATCCAGCGGTCGGTGGCGATCAGCGCCGACGGCGGCACCGTGGTCGCCGGCGGCGACGACGGGGTGGTCCGGGTCTGGGACCTCGCAGGCGGCGGCCCGCCCCGTGTCCTCTCCCGGCGCACCGGCCCGGTGTACTCGGTGGCGATCAGCGCGGACGGCGCCACCGTGGTCAGCGGGGGCGACGACGGAGTGGTGCGGGTGTGGGATCTGCACGGCGACGCCGGCCCTCGCGCCCTGCCTGGGCAGACCGGCGCGGTGGGGGCTGTGGCGATCAGCGCGGACGGCACCGTGGTCGCCGGCGGCGACCAAGTCGTGCGAGTGTGGGACCTGGCCCGCGGCACCGGCCATCGTGTGTTGCCCGGCCGTACCGGCACGGTGTCCTCGATGGCCATGACCGCGGACGCCACCATCGTCGTCGCCGGGGGGCGAGACGGCCTGATACAGGTGTGGGATCTGGCCGGTGACACCGGCCCTCGTGTCCTGTCGACGAGTGACGAATTCGCGCTATCGGTGGCGATCGGCGCGGACGGCGGCACCCTCGTCAGCCACGACGGGAACTCGGTGGTGGTGTGGGACCTGCCAGGCGGCGCCGCCCCCCGCGTCCTTTCCGGCCACCCCGGCGCGGTGCACGCCGTGGCGATCACCCCGGACGGCGGCACCCTCGTCAGTGGTGGCGGCGACGACGCGGTACGGGTATGGGATCTGACCGACGGGATCGCCCCCGGCAACCTGTCCAGGCATACCGGCGTGACGTTCTCGGCTGCGATCAGCGGTGACGGCGGTACCGCCGTCACCGCTGATCGCGATGCCGTGCGGGTATGGAAACCGATCGGCGGCGCGTCCCGAGTCCTTGCCGAACATGGCGGCCTGGTGCATTCGGTGGCGATCAGCGCGGACGGCGCCACCGTGGTCGTCGCCGACGGGATGGTGCGGGTATGGGACCTGCACGATGGTGACCCCCCTCGTGTGCTGTCCCGGCGTGGCGGCCTGGCGCGTTCTGTCGCGATCAGCGCGGACGGCACCACGGTCGCCAGCAGCGGTTATGACGGAGTGGTACGAGTGTGGAACCTGGCCGCCGGAGACCGCCTTCGCGTCCTGTCCCGGCGCCTCGGCCCGGTGCATTCCGTCGCGATCAGCGCGGACGGCACCAAGGTCGCCGCCAGCGGCGACAAACTGGTACGTGTCTGGGACCTGACCGGCGCCACCGCCCCCCACACCCTGTCCGGCCACACCACCGCCGTGAACGCCCTGACGATCACCGCCGACGGCACCACCATGGTCAGCGGCGACGCCGTCGGCCGTATCTGTCTATGGTCCCTGCCCCAGGCCCGAATCATCGCGTCCTGGGCCGGCGAGGACCCGATCGTGCACTGCCACGTCATACCCGGCCAACCTCTGAAAATCGGCGTAAGCCGCCGACACGGCCCCCCATACCTACTGGAACTCCGTGAATGACACCCCACCACCGCGAACCGACGCACCCGCCGTAACCCGCCTTACTGTTCGGAGGGGTTACTTGAGAAGCTGCCGGGCCATGACCATGCGCTGGATCTGGTTGGTGCCCTCGTAGATTTGGGTGATCTTGGCGTCGCGCATCATGCGTTCCAGCGGGTAGTCGCGGGTGTAGCCGTAGCCGCCTAGGAGTTGGACGGCGTCGGTGGTGATGTCCATGGCGGCGTCGGAGGCGGCGCATTTGGCGGCGCTGGAGAAGAAGGTTAGGTCGGGGGCACTGGGGCCGTGCATGGCTTGGTCGGATTTGGCGGCGGCGGCGTAGGTGAGTTGGCGGGCTGCTTCCAGTTTCATGGCCATGTCGGCGATCATGAACTGGAGGCCCTGGAACTCGGCGATGGGCTTGCCGAACTGTTTGCGTTGCTTGACGTAGTGGATGGCGTGGTCGAGGGCGCCTTGGGCGATGCCCAGGGCCTGGGCGGCGATGGTGATTCTTGTGTGGTCGAGGGTGGCCAGGGCGGTTTTGAAGCCGGTGCCCTCGGGGCCGATCAGGCGGGTGGCGGGGATGCGGACGTCGTCCAGGATCACCTGGCGGGTGGGGGAGCCCTTGATGCCGAGCTTCTTCTCCTTGGGGCCGAAGGTGACGCCTGGGTCGGACTTCTCCACCACGAACGCCGAGATGCCGCGGGGGCCGGCGGAGGGGTCGGTGACGGCCATGAGGGTGTAGAACTCCGAGACGCCGGCGTTGGTGATCCACATCTTGGTGCCGTTCAGCACGTAGTGGTCGCCGTCGCGGACCGCGCGGGTGCGCATGGCGGCGGCGTCGGAGCCGGCTTCGGGTTCGGACAGTGCGTATGAGAACATCGCTTCACCGCGCGCGACCGGGGGCAGGTAACGGCGTTTGAGCTCCTCCGACGCGGACAGCAGCAGAGGCACCGTGCCGAGCTTGTTCACGGCCGGGATCAAGGACGAGGAGGCGCAGACCCGCGCGACCTCCTCGATCACGATCACGGCCGCCAGCGCGTCGGCCCCCGCGCCGCCGTACTCCTCCGGGATGTGCACGGCGTGCAGGTCCGCGGCCACCAGGGCCTTGAGGGCGTCCCAGGGGAACTCGCCGGCCTCGTCGACCTCGGCGGCGTGCGGGGCGATCTTCTCCTCGGAGAGGGCCCGGATGGTCTCGCGCAGCATCTCATGCTCTTCGGCGGGGGCGTAGAGAGGGAAGCTCATAACCAAATAGTAGGACGTCCAACAATAAACTCGCCGCCGCGGGGGTACATGGAGGGCAGCTCCTGGCGAAATGTCCCATTTGTCTGTTGGGGGACGCCAGGGGCCGGTAACATGCCTCGGCAACGTAGCGGTAAAGATTGGGTCGATAGCCGAACATGGAAGGAACGCGCTCGTGTCCTATCGCCTGACGGTCATCGGGACCGGCTACCTGGGGACCACGCACGCCGCGTGCATGGCCGCGCTCGGCTTCGAGGTGCTGGGCCTGGACGTGGACCCGGTCAAGATCGAGCAGCTACGAGCCGGTGAGCTGCCCATCTACGAGCCCGGTCTACAGGACATGCTCCGGCGCGGCCTCGCGTCGGGGCGGCTGCGCTTCACCACCTCCTACGAGGAGATCGCCGAGTTCGGCGACGTGCACTTCGTCTGCGTGGGCACGCCGCAGAAGAAGGGCGAGTACGCCGCGGACGTCTCCTACCTGGACGCCGTCGTCGAGTCGCTCGCGCCCCTGCTCACCCGTGAATGCATCGTGGTGGGCAAGTCGACGGTGCCGGTGGGCACCGCGCAGCGGCTGGCCGACAAGCTGACCCGCCTCTCGCCCGTCGGGTCCCTGGTGGAGCTGACCTGGAACCCCGAGTTCCTGCGCGAGGGCTTCGCCGTCAAGGACACCCTGCACCCGGACCGCATCGTGCTGGGGGTGGTGTCGGAGAAGGCGGAGAAGGTGATGCGCGAGGTGTACGAGCCCATGCTGCGCGAGGGCACGCCCATGGTCATCACCGACTACCCCACCGCGGAGCTGGTCAAGGTCGCGGCCAACGCGTTCCTCGCCACCAAGATCTCGTTCATCAACGCCATGGCCGAGGTCTGCGAGGCGGCGCACGCCGACGTCAAGGACCTGTCGCTGGCCCTCTCCTTCGACGAGCGCATCGGCGGGCGTTTCCTCAACCCCGGGCTAGGGTTCGGGGGCGGCTGCCTGCCCAAGGACATCCGCGCGTTCATGGCCCGGGCGGGCGAGCTCGGGGCCGACCAGGCGCTCACCTTCCTGCGGGAGGTGGACGCCATCAACATCCGCCGCCGCAACCGCATGGTCGACCTGGCCCGCGAGCTGACCGGCGGCTCCTTCCACGGCTGCGCCGTCACCGTCCTCGGCGCCGCCTTCAAGCCCAACTCCGACGACATCCGCGACTCCCCCGCCCTGGACGTCGCCGTCAAGATCAGCGAGCAGGGCGGCAAGGTCATCGTCTACGACCCCGTGGCCCTGGACAACGCCCGCAAGGCCCACCCCGCCCTCAACTTCGGCGAGTCCGCCCTCGCGGCGTCCGAGGGCGCCAACGTGGTCCTCCTCCTCACCGAATGGCAGGAGTTCATCGACCTGGACCCCGAGACGCTGGGCTCCGTCGTGGCCAGCCGTCGCATCGTCGACGGCCGCAACGCCCTCGACGCCGAAACCTGGCGCGCCGCCGGCTGGCACTACCGCGCCCTCGGCCGCCCGTAAGGCCTACTCGGGGTCGCCCATCCGGGCGGCCTCGGCGCGGAGGCGTTCGCCCTTGGCGTGGGCCTGGTCGCGGAGGGTGGACTGGAAGGCGACGACGCGGGCCCGCAGGTCCTCGTCGGCGGCGGCGAGGATGCGCACGGCGAGGAGGCCGGCGTTGCGGGCGCCACCGATGGCCATGGTGGCCACCGGGACGCCGGAGGGCATCTGCACGATGGACAGCAGTGAGTCCATGCCGTCGAGGTACTTGAGCGGGACCGGCACGCCGATCACCGGGAGCGGGGTCACCGAGGCGAGCATGCCGGGCAGGTGAGCGGCTCCTCCGGCCCCGGCGATGATCACCCGCAGCCCGCGCCCGGCGGCCCGCTCCCCGTAGGCGATCATCTCCTGGGGCATGCGGTGCGCCGAGACCACGTCGGCCTCGAACGCGACCCCGAACTCCGCCACGGCCTCGGCCGCGAGCCTCATCACCGGCCAGTCGGAGTCGCTGCCCATCACGATGCCGACAAGAGGGGACGACATCAGACGTACTCCCCCGTCGCCAGGTGAACGGCGGCGTGCCGGGCACGGGCCCGCACCTCGTCCACGTCGGTGCCGAACGCGGTCACGTGCCCGATCTTCCGCCCCGGCCGCACGTCCTTGCCGTAGAAATGGATCTTGACGCCTGGATCGTGGGCCATCACGTGCTCATACCGCCGGTAGACGTCCGGATCGGGCCCCCCGAGCACGTTGGCCATCACGGTCACCGGCGCCACCGGCGCCGGCGACCCGAGCGGGAGGTCCAGCACCGCCCGCAGGTGCTGCTCGAACTGCGACGTCCGGGCCCCCTCGATGGTCCAGTGCCCGCTGTTGTGCGGCCGCATGGCCAGCTCGTTGACCACCACCCGCCCGCCGGGCAGCTGGAACATCTCCACGGCCAGCACCCCGGTCACCCCGAGCTCATTGGCGATCTTCAACGCGATGTGCTGGGCCTGCGCGGCGTCCTCGGGATCCAGCCCCGGCGCGGGCGCGATCACCTCGACGCAGATCCCGTCCCGCTGCACCGTCTCCACCACCGGATACGAGACCCCCTGCCCGTGCGGCGACCGCGCCACCACCACGGCCAGCTCCCGCTCGAACGCCACCAGCTCCTCGGCGATGAGCGGCGTCCCGCTCCCCAGAACCCCGGCGGCCTCGGCGGCCGACGAGCACACCCAGACACCCCGCCCGTCGTACCCGCCCCGCGCCGCCTTGAGCACGAACGGCCGCCCGTGCTCCTCCGCGAACGCCTCCACGTCCTCCGCCGTCGCCACCCGCGCCCACGCCGGGCACGGCGCCCCGATCGCCGACAGCCGCTCCCGCATCACCGCCTTGTCCTGCGCGTGCACCAGCGCCGCCGCCCCCGGCCGCACGGCCACCTCGCCCGCCAGCGCCTCCACGTACTCCGACGGCACGTGCTCGTGATCGAACGTCACCACATCACACCCCGCCGCGAACCCCCGCAGATCCTCAAGATCGCGATAGTCCCCCAGCCACACCCCGCCCACCACGCGCGCCGCACTCTCGTCCGCGGCCCCCGCGAGCACCCGCAACTCCACCCCGAGCCCGATGGCCGCCTGCTGAGTCATCCGAGCAAGCTGCCCGGCCCCCACCATCCCGACCACAGGCCACCCGGCCACCTTCTGCACACCCTGGACACTGCTCACCCGCCAAACCCTACCTACCACGAAACCCCGGAGGTCAGGCGGCTCAAGGGGTGAGGTCGGCGAGGGCGCGGGAGGAGGCGATGGTGGTCAGTTTGCCGTCGGGGGTGACCTTGGTGGCCAACTGGACGATTTCAGTGGCGTGGAGGGATTTGGGGGTGGAGGAGTCGGTGAAGGCCTTGGCCTGGGTGGTGCCGAAGAGGGGGTGGGAGAGTTTTCCGGCGGTGGTCTTCTGGGTGTAGAAGATCTTGAAGGAGTGGAAGACGAGGGCGCCGCCGCCGGCCAGGGCCAGGGCGCGGGTGTCGTCGGGGATGAGCTGGATCTCGCTGCTGAGGCGGTCGGGGCGGACGGTGGTGGGCTTCTTCACCAGTTCGGTGAGCAGGGAGCGCATGGGGTCGCCGGAGGCGAAGCGGATGCCGGTCAGGCCGGCGCGGTCGGAGAGGAAGGCCAGGTGTTTCTGGGGGACCAGGCGGGCGCGGACGCCGTCGTCGGGGTCCTCGGTGGGGACGACGCGGGTGGTGACGTCGGCGTCCAGCTTGGGAGGCGCGGTGAGGAGTTTCAGAGGGCCGTAGGCGACGCGCCAGCGGGAGTCCTCCTGGACGAGGACGACGTAGACGGGGTCGGGGTCGCGGGCCAGGGCGACGAACCAGGGGTGTTCCTGGGGGCGGTCGGGCAGGAAGAAGTCGGTGTCGCCGTAGGCGGGGCGGGAGGGAACCGGGCGGCCGTTCCGAGTGGCCTCGCAGCCACGGCCGCCCAGTTCGTTCTCCGCGGCGGTGGTCAGGAAGAGCACCTTCGCGCAGTCCTTGGCCTTCCAGGCGTCGTCCAGCTCCTTGAGCACGCCGAACGCCGTGCCCGCGTCGGCCGTGCCCACGGTGCTCCCGGACCCGGCCGCGGTGGGCGCCACGGTGGGCGCCGGGGGGATGTCCGACTGGGAGCCGCATCCGGCGAGCAGCACGAGCCCCACCCCCAGCGCGGCCAGCCGGAACGGCACGCCCTGGCGGCGTGCGGCGGGGGCCGCCGGGCGGCGTGGTGGGCAGGGGGGCGGCACTACGGCGCGGGGGTCGGCGGCGGAGGCATCAGGTCGACGTTGCACGCCGGAAGCCACCTCTCAGGGCACACCTAAGCGAACTGCGGCGCAGCCTAGCGCACAGGGTTGGAGGGACGGAGTGAAAGTCCCGATATTTCGGTAGATGGGACTGAGAGGGCGGGGAGAGGGCCAACGACGCGCGCAAGTGGCGATCGGCCGGTAACCTGAGGGGGCTCCGAAACCCCGAAAGGACCGTTGTGCAGCTCATTCACCGCCTGTATGACAGGTTCTCCGCCCTGTTTCGCGAGCTCGCCAAGTTCGGCGCCGTCGGGGCCATAGCCTTCGTCATCGACTTCGCGGGCACCAACGTCATGCGGTACGGCGTGCATCTCGGACCCCTGACATCCAAGGTCATAGCCACCGTCATCGCCGCGACGTTCGCCTATCTCGCCAACCGCTTCTGGACGTGGCGCCACCGCGAGCAGTCGGGCCTCGCCCGTGAATATTTCCTTTTTTTTGTGCTCAACGGCATCGGCTTGTTGATCTCTCTATTGATCATCGGCTTCGTCGAATACACCCTCGGATGGCGTGACCCGCTGAGCTACAACGCCTCGATGATCGTGGGCACCGCACTCGGCACCCTGTTCCGCTTCTGGTCGTACAAGAAGTGGGTCTTCCTGCCCCCGGAGCTCCCCCCGGTGGCCGCCGCCACCGGCCTCCCCGAGGCCACCCCCGAGGGCCAGCGCCCCCAGTCGACGCAGGTCCCCTTCGACCAGGTCCAGCCGCCGAAGCGCCTCCCCTCGGTGAACGGCCACGACGGCACGCCGACCCACCTCAAGCCGGGCCGCTGACCACCCGGTGCCGCGCCGTCTCCTCGGCGGGGCGCAGGAACAGCGCGAACACCGCGGGCCGGGCCCGCACCAGCTCCAGGCGGCCCCCGTCGGACGCGGTGAGCGCACGGGCCAGCGTCAGCCCGAGCCCGGTGCCGCCCGCGCCGCTGACGTTGCGGTCGAACACCCGGGTGCGCAGGTGCTCGGGGATGCCGGGCCCGCTGTCGGACACCTCGATCACGATGGACCGCTCGGAGCTGCCCGTGGTGATCGTCACCGGCCCGTCGCCGTGCTCCAGTGAGTTCTCCAGCAACGTCGACACGACCTGACTCAGCCCGCCCTTGCTCACCATCGCGGACAGCCCCCGGTCCCCGGCCAGCACCAGCGCCCGGCGGCACCTGCGGAACGCGGGCTCCCACTCGGTGATCTGCTGACCCAGCACCTGGTCCAGGTCGATCGCCTCGGTCTGCGCGTGCCGCTGCCGCCGGGCCGCGGCGAGCAGCTCGTCGATCACCGCCGTCAGCCGCTCCGCCTGGACGATCGCGGCCTCCCCCTCCTCGCGCACGACGGCGGGCTGGGTGGCGGCGGCCACGATCTCCTCCAGCCGCATCGTCAGGCCCGTGAGCGGCGTGCGCAGCTGGTGGGAGGCGTCGGTGGCGAACTCCCGCTCACGGCTCAGCAGATCGGAGATACGGGTGGCGCTGCGGTCCAGCACCTCGGCCACGCGGTCCAGCTCGGGGATGCCGTAGCGGTGCCGGCTCGGCCGCGCGTCGCCCGAGCCCAGCCGCTCCGCGATCCGCCCGAGATCGAGCAACGGCAGGGTGAGGCGCCGGGACTGCACGACGGCGAGCGACACGGCGACCGCCAGCGCCAGCCCCGCCAGCGCCACGATGAGCATGAGCCAGCCCCGGATGTTCCGCTCCACGTGCGCGCGGTCGCGGGTGATCCGGACGTAGACCCCGCTCTCGGAGTAGGTCTCCTCGGTCATCTGCCGATCAGGGGGCGGTTCGGCGCCGACGATGACCGTCGGGCTGTTGCGGATGAAGATCTGGACGTACCGAGCGGGGTACTGCCGCTGCAGTTCGTCCGGATCGATGGGCCGATCCTCGATCTGGGCGTACTCGACCTGGCTGAGGAGCAACGTCGCCTGAGCCCGTAACTGCTGGACCGCCTCGTCGTGGATGAGGCGGGTGACCACCAGACCGAGCGGCACCCCGAGAAGCAGGACGGCGATCGCCGCGACCACCAGGGTCGAGGAGAGCAACCTCCGGCGCATTCAGCCGTCGGCTATTCGCGCTCGAAGCGGAAACCGACTCCCCGGACCGTGGTGATGTATCGAGGTTTGGCCGCGTCGTCCCCCAGCTTGCGGCGCAACCACGAGATGTGCATGTCGAGGGTCTTGGTGGACCCCCACCAGTTGGTGTCCCACACCTCGCGCATGATCTGCTCGCGGGTGACGACCTTGCCGGCGTCCCGCACGAGCACACGCAGCAGGTCGAACTCTTTTGTGGTGAGATGCAGCTCCTTGTCCCCCATCCAGGCCCGCCGCGAGTCCGCGTCGATGCGCACCCCCTGGACCACGGGGGTCTCGGAGGTGCCGCGCCGCAGCAGCGCGCGCACACGGGCGAGCAGCTCGGCGAGCCGGAACGGCTTGGTCACATAGTCGTCCGCGCCGGCGTCGAGCCCGACCACGGTGTCGACCTCGTCGACACGGGCCGTCAGGATGAGCACGGGCGTGCCGTGCCCTTCGGCGCGAATGCGGCGGGCCACCTCCAGCCCGTCCATTTCAGGTAGGCCCAAATCAAGCACGATGAGGTCGACGCCCCCGGACAGAGCCCTTTCCAGGGCCTGCGGGCCATCGGGGCTCACCTCCACCTGATAGCCCTCTCGGCGCAGCGCGCGCGCCAGGGGCTCGGAGATCGAGGTGTCATCCTCGGCGAGAAGTACGCAGGTCATAAAGCGATCGTAGGACCTTAGGCGATCGTTTCCCGGGTACAGCGCGCGGTTTGACTTGTCGTTGACCCACCAATTGACCTGGGCAAAGACGGAGAAACCAGGATGAGCCCTCCCGGACCACCCCCGGCCCCGGGGCCGCGTCCCGGCACTCTTCCTACCCCGTCCCGCGGCAGATGCGACATGCCGCGGGACGGACCGAAAACGACTTAGGCGTCCGAACTAGACGGAAGCTCCACGAACCGCTGGAGGTAGAGAGGCTCGCCCAGCGTCTCTATGAGCTCCAGCTCGGTCTCGAGGTAGTCGATGTGGTGCTCCTCGTCCTCGAGGATCGTCTCGAAGATGCGGGCGGAGGTGACGTCACCCCGCTCGCGCATGAGCTTGATGCCGGGGCGCAGCCGCGCCACGACGCCGAGCTCCAGGTCGAGGTCGGCCTGGTGCTGCTCCTTGACGGTCTGCCCGATGTGGAGCGTGCCGAGCTTCTGGTAGTTGGGAAGCCCTTCCAGAAAGAGGATGCGGTCGGTGAGCACCTCGGCGTGCCGCATCTCGTCGATGGACTCGGCGCGGGTGAACGCGGCGAGCTTGGTATATCCCCAGTGCTCCTGCATCTTGGCGTGCAGGAAATATTGATTGATAGCCGTGAGTTCGGAGGTCAACTGCTCGTTGAGCAGAGCGATGATCTCTCTGTCCCCCTGCATTGCGGGCCCCTCGATCTATGCGGTAGCGACGAGTTCCTCAGATCGCTTAAGGATCGCACAGATCTTCCGCACGCATGTCGCGCAGTCCTTGCCGGCCCCTGTGGTATCCCGGATCTGCCGTGCGCTCTTGGCACCCGCCTCGATGCAGGCATGGACCTCACTCTCGGTCACTGCCTGACAGATGCACACGTACATAGAAGGATACGCCTCTCGCTGAGCGTAGGTTAGGCATGCCTAAGATAGCGCAACTTCTTAGGTATGCCTATCCTTTTTCTACCGCGAATGAGGCCAACACATGCCGGGAAAGTAGACGATATGTGTTCAAAATCACACGCCCCGTGATCTCCCATTTGTGCGGAAGATCACGGGGCGTGGGGGTTCAGTGCCCGCGGGCAATCCATTTGCCCAGGTCAGGGGCCTCTGCGCCGATGCTGGTGGAATCGCCGTGCCCGGTGTGCACGACGGTCGCCGACGGCAGCACCAGCAGCCGGTCCCTGATCGAGTCGATGATCGTGTCGAACGACGAATACGACCGGCCGGTGGCTCCGGGCCCGCCGGAGAACAGCGTGTCACCGCTGAACAGCACTCCGAGGTCGGGCGCGTGCAGGCAGACCGCGCCGGGCGAGTGCCCGGGGGTGTGCAGCACCCGCAGCGCGGTGCCCGCCACCTCGATCACGTCGCCGTCCGTGAGCGGACGGTAGGCCCGCCCGGTGCCGTAGACCGCCTCCCACAACATCGTGTCGTCCGGGTGCAGCAGCACCGGCGCCCCGGTGGCGTCGGCCAGCGCCCCGGCGGCGTTGATGTGGTCGTTGTGCCCGTGGGTGCAGACGATGGCCGTCAGCCGCCGGCCGCCGACCGCCTCCTCGATGGCCTCGGCGTCGTGCGCGGCGTCGATCACCACGACCTCGTGGTCGTTCCCCACCAGCCAGACGTTGTTGTCGACCTGCCAGGTGCCGCCGTCCAGCGCGAACTCGCCGGAGGTGACGATCTTGGCCAGGCGGGCGGTCACAGGACCACCACCGAACGCAGCACCTCGCCGCGGTGCATCTTGGCGAACGCGTCCTCGACCTGGTCCAGCTCGATCGTCTCGGTGACGAACCCGTCGAGGTTCAGCCGCCCCTGCAGGTAGAGGTCGATGAGCATCGGGAAGTCGCGGCTCGGCAGGCAGTCGCCGTACCACGAGGACTTCAGCGACCCGCCCCGGCCGAACACGTCGAGCAGCGGCAGCTCCAGCATCATGTCGGGCGTCGGCACTCCCACCAGCACGACGGTGCCGGCGAGGTCGCGGGCGTAGAAGGCCTGCTTGTAGGTCTCGGGGCGGCCGACCGCCTCGATCACCACGTCGGCGCCGTGGCCGCCGGTCAGCTCGCGGATCGCCTCCACCGGGTCGTTCTCGCGGGAGTTCACCGTGTGGGTGGCGCCGAACTTGCCGGCCCACTCGAGCTTGCGGTCGTCCACGTCCACCGCGATGATCCGGGACGCCCCGGCGATCGACGAGCCGAGCACCGCCGCGTTCCCCACGCCGCCGCAGCCGATGACGGCCACCGTGTCGCCGCGGGTCACCCCGCCGGTGTTGATCGCCGCGCCGAGGCCGGCCATCACGCCGCAGCCGAGCAGCCCGGCGACCGCGGGCCGGGCGTCCGGGTCGACCTTGGTGCACTGCCCCGCCGCGACCAGGGTCTTGGCGGCGAACGCCCCGATGCCGAGCGCCGGGCTCAGCGGCGTGCCGTCCGCCAGCGTCATCTTCTGGCTCGCGTTGTGGGTGGCGAAGCAGTACCAGGGCTGCCCGCGCAGGCAGGCCCGGCAGTTCCCGCACACGGCACGCCAGTTGAGGATCACGTAGTCCCCGGGCTCCACGGAGGTCACCCCGGCGCCCACGGCCTCCACGACCCCGGCCGCCTCATGGCCGAGCAGGAACGGGAAGTCGTCGTTGATGCCACCCTCGCGGTAGTGCAGGTCCGTGTGGCACACCCCGCACGCCTGAACGCTGACCACCGCCTCGCCCGGCCCGGGGTCGGGGACGATGACGGGCTGCAGCGTCACGGCCTCGCCCTTGCCCCCGGCGATCACACCCTGGACTTCGTACGGCATGGTGGTCCTCCCTGTATCGACCTGTATCGCGGCGCATGAACGGCCTTGATGGCGTTCAGAATGTTGACGACACGTTACGGACGTCAAGTCCGCCCCGGCGCGTCACGCGCCGGGGAGGCTCACCGCCCGTCGATGTTCCCGTCCGCCGCGTCCTCCACCAGCCGGAACAGCTCCGCGCGCACGGTCTGGATGCGCGGCACGTCCCGCAGGTTGATCTCGCCGTTGTCCGACGCCGACTCCACCACCAGCGTGCCGCAGCCGAACAGCCGCTCCACGAAGGTCTGGTCGGAGCTGACGCTGTTGATCTTGGCCAGCGGGATGTCGTCCGCCGACTTGCTGAGGATGCCGGTGCTGATGTTGAACCGGTGCGTCGTGAGCGTGTACGACGTGGTCTTCCACCGCAGGTACGGCAGGAACGACCACAGCACCAGCGCGACCACCGAGACGACCGCCACCGCGATGTAGGCGTAGCGGACGTACTCGTAGTCGGTGGGGATGAAGTAGAACGCGGCGCTGGAGGCAGCGATCACCAGGATGAGCGCGAAGGCGGGCAGCACCAGGCGTTTCCAGTGCGGATGGAACGAGTGGACGACCCGCTCCCCCACCGTCAAATGATGTTCAGGCAGGACCATGCGGCAAATCGTCGCACGCCGATCAGGCGGGGCGCACGTGCACCACGTCGCCGACGCTGAGCGTCTGCTCGCCGTCCCCGGTACGCACCACGAGATGCCCGGCCGCGTCGACTCCGGTGGCGACGCCCCGCAGCACCCGCTCGCCGGGAAGCTCCACCCGGACGTCCCGCCCGACGGTCGCGCTCATCCCCAGATAGGCCGAACGCAGCCCGCACGCGTCGGCGTCCCCGTCGGCCGCCACCCAGTCCCTGTAGTGCGACTCGACCTCGCGCAGCACCGCGCGCAGCAGCGGGTCGCGGTCGGCGCACTCGGCCTCGGAAAGGACGAGCGAGGTGGCCGTCGGCACCGGCAGCTCCTCGGCGCGCACCGAGACGTTCAGCCCCATGCCGACCACGACGGCGCCCTCGGCCCGCTCCGCCAGCACCCCGGCCAGCTTGAGCTCGCCCACCAGCAGGTCGTTCGGCCACTTCAGCCGGACCTCCACCCCCGCGAGGCGCCGCACGGCCGACGCGGCGGCCAGCGCCACCAGCAGCGTCACCCAGCCCTGCCGCGCGGGCGGCACCGCGGGCCGCAGCAGCATCGAGAAGGTGAGCCCGGCGCGGGGCGGCGCCGTCCAGGCCCGGCCGAGCCTGCCGCGCCCGGCGAGCTGCAACTCGGCGATCAGCACGGCCCCCTCGCGGGCGCCGTCCCTGGCCAGCTGCGCGAGGTCGGCGTTGGTGGAGCCGGTGCGTTCGGTGACGGTGAGCGAGGACCACAGGCCACCCGGGCGGACCAGGGCGCGGTTGAGCGCGGCCTGCGACAGCGGCGGACGCTCCAGATCGGTGTACGGCGAGTCGAGCACGTTCTCCATCCTCCTCCCCGGCGCGGGACGCCGGAGCGTCCTTGCGCCGATCGGCGGCCCGCACGGCACAACGTTGCCCCGTTCTTGACCTGGCGCCCTCAGCCGGGCCGCCGTGCGTGGATGCCGCGTGAAGGGTGATGCTATGGGTATGCCCGCGGAGCACCCGCGGGCGGGAGTCAGGAGCAGGTGAACATCCGGTGAGCAAGCGTCTGGACCCACGCAACTGGGCGAGTTGGAAACCTTTCGGCATCGGCGAGCGCAAACCCAACAACTACCTGGAGCTGTGGAAGGCGTTCCGCTCCGTCAAAGGCAACCGGCGCTACGCGTGGCGCATCCTCAACCAGGGCACCTGCGACGGCTGCGCGCTCGGCACCCGCGGCATGCGGGACTGGACGATGGACGAGATCCACCTGTGCAACATCCGCCTGCGCCTGCTCAAGCTGAACACCATGCCCGCCATGGACCCCGCCGCGCTGGCCGACGTCTCGGGCGCGGCCCGGATGAGCAGCGCTCAGCTGCGTGACCTCGGCCGTCTGCCGTACCCCATGCTGCGCCGCCGCGGCGAGCCCGGGTTCACCCGGATCGGCTGGGACCAGGCGCTGGACCTCGCGGCCGAGCGACTGCGCTCCGCGCGGCTCGGGGCGTACCTGACCAGCAGGGGCGTGCCCAACGAGAACTACTTCGCGGCGCAGAAGGCGGTGCGGGCGCTCGGCACCAACTCGGTGGACAACGCGGCGCGCATCTGCCACTCGCCCTCGACGGTGGCGCTGAAGCAGACCATCGGGGCGGCGGCCACGACCTGCTCGTACACCGACTGGATCGGCTCGGACCTGATCGTGTTCATCGGGTCCAACCCCTCCAACAACCAGCCGGTCGCGATGAAGTACCTGTACCACGCCAAGAAGGCCGGCACCCGCATCGTGATGCTGAACGCCTACCGCGAGCCCGGCATGGACCGCTACTGGGTGCCGTCCAACGCCGAGTCCGCGCTGTTCGGCACCAAGATCACCGACGAGTTCTTCGCGGTGAACATCGGCGGCGACATCGGCTTCCTCAACGGCGTGCTCAAGCACCTGATCGAGCGCGACCTGGTGGACAAGGCGTTCATCGAGGACCACACCGCCGGGTTCGAGGACGTGCGGCGGGCGATCGCCGAGCAGACCTGGGAGGAGCTGGAGGCGCTCAGCGGCAGCACCAGGGGGCGCATGGGCGAGCTGGCCGAGATGCTCGGCGCGGCCCGCTCGGCCGTGCTGGTCTGGTCGATGGGCATCACCCAGCACACCTACGGCGAGCGCAACGTGCGGGCCATCGTCAACCTCGCCCTGGCCCGGGGCTTCGTCGGGCGGGACAAGTGCGGGCTGATGCCGATCCGCGGGCACAGCGGCGTGCAGGGCGGCGCCGAGATGGGGGCGTACGCCACCGGGCTGCCCGGCGGCCTGCCCGTCACCGCGGCCAACGCCGAGCGGTTCTCCAAGTCGTGGGGCTTCGAGGTGCCGGAGAAGCCGGGGCTGACCGCCACCGACATGATCGACGCGGCGCACGCGGGCGAGCTGGACGTGCTGATCTCGTCGGGCGGCAACTTCCTGGAGGTGCTGCCCGATCCCAAGTACTGCCGGGAGGCGCTGGCCCGCCTGAAGTTGCGGGTGCACATCGACATCGTGCCGTCCAGCCAGATGCTCGCCGACTGCGACGGCGACGTGCTGCTGCTGCCCGCGCAGACGCGGTACGAGATGGAGGGCGGCGTGACCGAGACCTCCACCGAGCGGCGCATCATCTTCTCCCCCGAGGTCAAGGGGCCGCGCGTCGGCGAGGCGTGGCCCGAGTGGAAGATCTTCACCGAGCTGGCGGCGCGCACCCGGCCCGAGCTGGCCGACATGATCCGCTACCCCGGCGGCACCCCGCAGATCCGCCGCGAGATCGAGGAGGCCGTGCCGTTCTACGCGGGCATCGCCGCGCTGAAGGAGTTCGGCGACAACGTGCAGTACGGCGGGCGGCACCTGTGCCAGGACGGCCGGTTCCCCACCCCGGACGGCCTCGGCCGCTTCACCGTGGTCGATCCTCCCGCGCTGGAGCGGCCCGACGGGTCGTTCACGGTGGCCACCCGGCGGGGCAAGCAGTTCAACAGCATGATCCACGAGCGCAGGGACGGCTTCAACGGCGCCACCCGGGACGCGGTGCTGATGAGCCCGTACGACGCCGACCGGCTCGACCTGCCCGACGGCACCGAGGTCGAGCTGACCGGGCCGGCCGGGCAGTTCACCGGCCGGGTGATGCGGGCACCGCTCACCCCGGGGAACCTGCAGATCCACTGGCCCGAGGGCAACGTGCTGCTGGACGTCAGCCGCCGCTCCCCGGCGGCCAGGATCCCGGACTACAACGCCGTGGTCACCCTGAAGAGGACGTCGTCATGACGGCCCGCAGCCACCCCGCGTCCCCGGTGGACGCGGGGGTGGCCGCCCCCGGGGACGGCGACGCGGCGCCGTCCGCCGTGGCCCGGCGGCCCGGCCCGACGACGCGGGTGCGGGTGCGGGTGGTGACCGGGGAGACGGCGCGCGACCGGCGGGACGACCTGGCGACCGAGGAGCCGCTGGAGGTGCGCATCACCGCGGGCGGCGAGACCCGCACGCTGGCGGTGACCATGCGCACCCCGGGGGCCGACTTCGAGCTGGCCGCCGGGTTCCTGTCCGGCGAGGGCCTCGCCGGGCCGGACGACATCGCCTCCATCGCCTACTGCACCGATGAGGACCTCCCGCCCGAGGCCCGCTACAACACCGTCACGGTGGGGCTGCGCCGCGAGGTGCCGCCCGACCAGCCCGCCCTGCACCGGCACTTCCTCACCTCCAGCGCGTGCGGCGTCTGCGGCACCGCCAGCCTGGACGCGCTGCGCTCCCGCCTCGGCACGCTGTCCCCCGTCCCCGGCGTCGCCGCGGCGGTGGCGCCGGAGCTGCTCTACCAGCTGCCGGACCGGCTGCGGGCCGCCCAGGGCATCTTCGGCAAGACCGGCGGCCTGCACGCCGCCGGCCTGTTCACCATGGACGGCACGCTGGTCGCGCTGCGCGAGGACGTCGGACGGCACAACGCCGTGGACAAGCTGGTCGGCTGGGCCCTGCTCGACGGCCGCCTGCCGCTCGCCGAGCACATCCTGCTGGTCAGCGGGCGCACCAGCTACGAGATCATGCAGAAGGCCCTCGCGGCGGGCGTCCCCATGGTGTGCGGCGTCTCCGCGCCGTCGTCCCTGGCGGTCGACCTTGCGCGCGACTTCGGCATGACCCTGGTCGGCTTCCTGCGCGACCACAGGTTCAACGTCTACGCCACCCCGTCCCGGGTCGCCACCGGGCCGGGGTGAGCCCCGACGGTCAGCCGGTGTTCTGCAGGCCGGCCGCGACGCCGTTGACGCTGAGCAGCAGCAGGGTCTCCAGCCGCTCGTGCTCGTCGTCGGCCAGGTCCCCCTCGGCGCGCAGCGCGGACAGCGCCCGCAGCTGGAGGTGGGACAGGGCGTCGACGTAGGGGTCGCGCAGCTGCACGGCCCGCGACAGCACGCGCCGGTTCTCCAGCAGCCGGGAGTGGCCGGTCACCGCGAGCACCAGCTGGCGGGTCAGGTCGTACTCGCCGAGCACCTGGTCCGCGAAGTCCTGCCTGCCGCCGAGCGCGAGGTACCGGGCCGCGATGGCGCGGTCGGTCTTGGCCAGCGACATCTCGGCGTTGTCCAGCATCGACGCGAACAGCGGCCACTCCTTGTACACCTGCCGCAGCTCGTCGAGCCCGGGGCCGGGCGCCCCGCCGTCCACGGGCTCGGTGGCGGCGAGCAGGCCGCTGCCGAGGCCGTACCAGCCGGGGAGGTTCACCCGGGTCTGCGCCCAGGCGAACACCCACGGGATGGCGCGCAGGTCGTCCAGCGAGCGGGGCGCGCCGAGGCCGCGGCGGGCCGGGCGGGAGCCGAGCCGCAGCGAACCGATCTCTTCCAGCGGGCTGACCAGGCCGAACCACTCGGGGAAACCGGGGGCCTCGGTGAGCGACCGGTACGCCTGCTCGGACGCGGCGGCGACCCGATCGGCGACCCGCCGGTAGCGGGCGGCGGCGTCGGCGGTGCGCGCCTCGACCGAGGGGGTGGAGGCGAGGAGCACGGCGTTGGTGACCTGCTCGATGTGGCGCAGCGCGATGGCCGGGTGGCCGTACCTGGCGAAGATGACCTCGCCCTGCTCGGTGACCTTGAACCGCCCGGCCACCGACCCGGGGGCCTGGGCGAGCACGGCGCGGTTGGCGGGCCCGCCGCCGCGGCCGAGCGCGCCGCCGCGGCCGTGGAACAGGGTGAGCCGCACGTCGTTGGCCACGGCCCAGGCGGCCAGCTCGGCCTGCGCGTCGTAGAGCTTGAGCGTGGCGGCGGCCGGGCCGAGCTCCTTGGCGGAGTCGGAGTAGCCGAGCATGACCTCCATGCGGCGGCCGTTGGCCTCCAGCCTGCGCTGGACGGCGGGCAGCTCCAGCATGCCGGTGAGCACCCGGGCGGAGTTGGCGAGGTCCTCGCCGGACTCGAACAGCGGCACCACGTCCAGCACGGGGGCGCGCGACCCGAGGGCGTGCTCGGCGAGCTTGTACACCGCGGCGATGTCGTCGGACGTGCGGGTGAACGACACGACGTACCGCGAGCAGGCCCGGACGCCGAACCGCTCCTGGATCCAGGCGATCATGCGCAGCGTCGCCAGGACCTCCTCGGTGCGCTCGGAACGCTCGCCCGCCGCGATCTCCTCCAGCGACTGCGCGTGCACCTGGGAGTGCTGGCGCACCTCCAGCTCGGCCAGGTGGAACCCGAAGGTCTCGACCTGCCAGATCAGGTGCTGCACCTCGCCGTACGCCTGCCGCGTCGCGCCGCTGGACAGCAGGGACGCCTGGCAGACGCGCAGGTCGCGCAGCAGCTCGTCCGGGGAGCGGTAGGCGAGGTCCAGGTCGCGGCGCCGGGTCGCGGCGATGCGGGCGGCGACGAACAGCAGCCACTGCCGGTGCGGCTCGCGGGGCGAGCGCTTGCCGAGCTCGAACGCGAGCTCGGGGTGGTCGTCGGTGGCGCCGGCCAGCGCGTCCATCAGCTCGGCGCCCGGCGTGCCGTAGGAGGCGGACGCGGTGAGGGTGCGGCCGATGCGGGTGGCGGCGTTCTCCAGCGCGGTGAGGACATGCTCGGCGTGGATCAGCACGGCCTCGCGGGTGACCCGGGAGGTGACGTTGGGGTTGCCGTCGCGGTCGCCGCCGATCCAGCTGCCGTAGCGGATGAACGCCCTGGCCAGCGGCTCGCGGGTGCCGCTGCCCTCGGCGAGCGCGGCGTCCAGCGAGCGGTAGATGCGCGGGACGGTGCGGAACAGGGTCTCGTCGAACGCCGCCATGGCGGTGCGTACCTCGTCCAGCGGGTCCAGCTTGGTGTGCCGGAGCTGGGCGGTGCGCCACAGCAGGTCGATCTCCTCCAGCAGCCGCCGGTGCGCCTCCCTGCGCTCGTGCGCGCCGCGCTCGGGGGAGTTGTACTCGCCGAGCTGGGCGCTGACCCGCTGGATGGCGGTGACGACCGCGCGGCGGCGCGCCTCGGTGGGGTGAGCGGTGAGCACCGGGCGGAACTCCAGCTCGGCGATCAGCCGGGTCAGCTCCTCGGCGCCGAGGTCGTTCTTCAGCTCGGCCACCGCCGCGTCCAGCGACTCCGGCAGCGGCTCCTCGCCGGTGTCCCTGGCCCGCAGGGTGCGGATGCGGAAGTGCTCCTCGGCCAGGTTGACCAGGTGGAAGTAGCAGGTGAACGCGCGGGCGATCTGCACGGCGCGCTCGATGGGCCACCCGGCGACCATCTCGGCCACCTCGTCCACCGGCTTCTCCCGGCGGCGGGCGGCGATCACGGCCTTGCGCAGGCGCTCGACGTCCGCCAGCAGGTCGGGCCCGCCGTCCTCGGCGATCACCCGGCCGAGCAGCTCGCCGAGCAGGCGCACATCGGCGCGCAGCTCATCGGGCATCTCGGAGACGGCGCTGTGACGTTCTGCGGCGGAACTCGTCGCCTGCTGCGGAGCGGTGGCGGCCATACCCCGAAGGCTATCCACTGGTCCCCTTTCACCGGACACCGGTCTCATCCATTGGACTAGACCACTATGAACACGATGTGTCCTAGTGGCGAACGGGTCAAATGGGATCAAGCCGGACGGGACACCGCGGCCATCAGTTCCGGCAGCCGCGGGTACCCCAGCATGGCGGCGAGCCGCCGCCCGCCCGCGGCCACCAGCAGGCCGTACGGCACGGCGAGCACCGTGACCCAGGCGGCGCCGAGGAACGCGGGCAGCGAGACCGGCAGCGTCAGCACGGTGGTGGCGAGCAGGGCCCCGATCGACCCGGCGAACGCCACCCCGCCCTGGCCGGGGGCCGCGCTGGAGAACGCGTTGATCCGCTCGGGATAGGTGTACGGCAGCACGACGCTGATCACGGCGCCCACGCCGAGGGCCGTCGCCAGCAACCCGGTCGAGGCGAGCAGCGCGGGCAGCGCCCAGGCGATGTTCCCGGCGACCAGCGCGCCCGCCACCGACATGACGGCCAGCAGCGGCACCGCGACCACCGAGACCGCGAGGTGGCGTCCCGCCAGATCGGTGCGCAGGTCGCGCTCGCCGGAGTGCACGATGGCGTTCATCCACAGGGCCCGGCCGTCGATGCCGAACATGTTGGCGCCCTGCAGGCCGATCATCAGCGCCGAGGTGCCCGCCGGGATCAGCGCCACCGCGATCCCGGTGGCCGGTTTGGAGCCGCCGGTGATCGAGAACGTGAGGATGATCGGCACCGCCACGGCCGCCATCCAGCCGAGGCGGCCCCGCGGCTCGCGGCGCAGGTACTTCAGCTCCTTGGCGGCCACCGCGCCGAGCGTGCCGCTCGGCAGCAGGGCGTCGAAGCGGCTGCGGCGCACCGAACCGACCTGCGTGGAGGCGTCCGCCGTGACCATGACCCGCCGCAGCGTGGCGATCCACACCGCGCCGAGGCCCGCCACCACCAGGGCGACCACCACCAGCTCGGCCACACCGGTCAGGCCACCGTCGGCCACCGCGTGCGCCGCCAGGCCCGGCGGGGCCCAGCGCAGCGTGTCCGCCAGCCGTCCGAGCATCTCCCGGGGCGCGTCCCCGACGCCCCGCTCCAGCAGCAGATTGGGGATCTGCGGCAGCAGGATGAGCACCAGCACGCCCGCCGCCAGCAGGTCACGGCCCCTGCGGGTGCGCAGCAGGCGCGACAGCGCCGTGGTGACGGCCCGGGACGCCACGATGCAGAACGCGAACTGCAGCACGGCCGCCGCCACGCCGACCAGCAGGCCGCCCGGCCCGCGGGAGATCCCGATCACGGCGCCCGCCAGCATGAGCAGCGTCGCGAGCGGCCACGGGCCGGTGGCCGAGGCCGCGAACATGCCGGTGGCCAGCTGCCGCGGCGACAGCGGGAACAGCGCCAGCCGGGAGGGGTCCAGGGTCTCGTCCACGCCGAACACCATCAGCGGACCGACCAGCCAGAACAAGGCGATCAAGGTGAACAGCACGACGCCGGTGTCGGCCGCCACGTCGGCCGGGGCCAGCCGGAGCAGGCTCAGCACCGTGAGGCCGCCGAGACCGGCCACGGCCGAGGCGAGCAGGGTGAAGACGTAACCGAGCACCCGCACCGTGTCGCCGCGCAGGTTCCCGGCGATCAAGCGCAGTTTCAGGCGGACGAAGAGCCCAGCCACGACAGTCCCTCCCCGCCCGCGCCGTCCTCGGCACGGGCGCCGACCAGCCGCAGGAACGCCTCGTTGAGCGTGTTGCCGTCGCGCACCCGCCCGGTCGGCCCCTGCGCGACGATCTGGCCCCGGTTCATCACCGAGACCCAGTCGCACAGCCGCTCGACCAGCTCCATCACGTGGCTGGAGAAGATCACCGTGGAGCCGGAGGCGGTGTAGCGGCGCAGCACCTCGATCAGGGTGTTGGCGCTGACCGGGTCGACGCCCTCGAACGGCTCGTCCAGGAACAGCACCTCGGGGTTGTGCAGCAGCGCGGCGGCCAGGGCGATCTTCTTGCGCATGCCGGTGGAGTAGTCGACGACCAGCTTGTCCGCGGCCCCGGCGAGGTCCATGACCTTCAGCAGCTCCTCGGCGCGGCGGCCGACCTCGTCCTTGGATATGCCCCTGAGACGGCCGTTGTAGGTGAGCAGCTCGCGGCCGGACAGCCGTTCGAACAGCCGCAGGCCCTCGGGCAGCACGCCGACCCGGGCCTTGACCAGGACGGGGTCGCGCCACACGTCGGCCCCGCCGATCGTGGCCACGCCCGCGTCCGGGCGCAGCAGGCCGGTGATCATGCTGAGCGTGGTGGTCTTGCCCGCGCCGTTCGGGCCCACCAGTCCCGCGAAGCTCCCCTTGGGCACCACCAGGTCGACGCCCGCGACCGCGACCTGCTCGCCGAAGCGCTTGACGAGGCCGTACGTCCGCACCGCCTCCGGTGCGGCAGGCGCGTCCCCCATGTCGGTCATGCGCGACACTCTAATCGTCTGCCCGGCCTGACGAGTCAGGTCCCTTTCGCGCTCGCGTGCGGGCTAACCTACGCACATGAGCGCTGAGCCGGTATCCGAGGGCTTCGACCCGCACACCACCGCGGGCAAGATCGCTGACCTGGAGCGGCGGCTGTACGAGGCCGCACACGCCGGGTCGTCTCGCGCGGTCGAGAAGCAGCACGCCAAGGGCAAGATGACCGCCAGGGAGCGGTTGGTCGCCTTCCTCGACGAGGGGTCTTTCGTCGAGTTCGACGAGCTGGCCAGGCATCGGGCCATCGGGTTCGGCCTTGAGCGCGACCGGCCGTACGGCGACGGCGTGGTCACCGGGCACGGCACCGTGGACGGGCGGCCGGTGGCGGTGTTCGCCCAGGACTTCACCGTCTTCGGCGGTTCGCTGGGCGAGGTCTTCGGCGAGAAGATCGTCAAAGTGATGGACCACGCGCTGAAGACCGGCTGCCCGGTGGTCGGCATCAACGACTCCGGGGGCGCGCGCATCCAGGAGGGCGTGGTCGCGCTCGGCCTGTACGCCGAGATCTTCAAGCGCAACGTCCACTCCTCGGGCGTGATCCCGCAGATCTCCCTGGTGATGGGCCCGTGCGCGGGCGGCGCGGTGTACTCCCCCGCGCTGACCGACTTCGTGCTGATGGTGCGGGAGAAGTCCCACATGTTCATCACCGGCCCGGACGTGATCAGGACGGTCACCGGCGAAGAGGTGACCTTCGAGGAGCTCGGCGGCGCGCACACCCACAACTCCCGCTCCGGCGTCGCGCACTACGAGGCCGCCGACGAGGCCGACTGCCTGGAGTTCGCCAAGGCCCTGCTGTCGTACCTCCCGTCCAACAACATGGACGACGCGCCGGTCTTCGAGACCGAGGCCGACCTCGCCGTCAACGACGCCGACCGCGAGCTGGACACCCTGATCCCCGACTCGGCCAACCAGCCGTACGACATGCACCAGGTGCTCGAGCACGTCCTGGACGACGGGGAGTTCCTGGAGATCCACGCCGGGTTCGCGCCGAACATCGTGGTCGGCTTCGGCCGGGTCGAGGGCCACTCGGTGGGTGTGGTGGCCAACCAGCCGATGAGCTTCGCCGGCACGCTGGACATCGCGGCGTCCGAGAAGGCCGCCCGGTTCGTCCGCACCTGCGATGCGTTCAACATCCCCGTGCTGACCTTCGTGGACGTGCCGGGCTTCCTGCCGGGCACCGACCAGGAGTGGAACGGCATCATCCGCCGCGGCGCCAAGCTGCTGTACGCCTACGCCGAGGCCACCGTGCCGCTGGTCACCGTGATCACCCGCAAGGCGTACGGCGGGGCGTACGACGTCATGGGCTCCAAGCACCTCGGGGCCGACATCAACCTCGCCTGGCCGACGGCGCAGATCGCGGTGATGGGCGCCCAGGGGGCGGTCAACATCCTTTACCGGCGCGAGCTGGCCGCGGCCGGCGACCCCGAGGCCGAGCGCAAGCAGCTGGTCGCCCAGTACGAGGACACGCTCGCCAACCCCTACCTCGCCGCCGAGCGCGGCTACGTGGACGCGGTGATCCGCCCCGCGGACACCCGGGTGCAGATCGTCCGAGCCCTGCGCTCCCTGCGCAACAAGCGCGCCACCCTGCCGCCCAAGAAGCACGGCAACATCCCTCTGTAGGAGCGCGCCATGGAACAGCCGTACCTCAGAATCGTCCGCGGCGACGCCACCCCCGAGGAAGTCGCCGCGCTCGTGATCGCCCTAACGACAAGAGCCACATCTCCCGACCAAACCCCGCGAAATCCGGGTACGTGGCGAAGCCGCGCGCATCAGTTGAGAAGGGGACTTCCTCGTGGGCCAGGAGCGTGGCGAGCGAGCTCACGGCCCTATTAGATCTTTGGAAGTTGGGTGTCAACCGCCCTGAGAGTTGGGACTATCTAGAAATGGGGGAATATAGTCAGCCGATCATCGTCTAGACGCCGAGGCCCTGGAGGAAAGCATGGCAATCCCGGACCTCACACCGCATCCCGTAGCCGCCAAATACGCCATCTTGGTGGACGTGGGCTACCTGTACGCGGCGGCGGGCGAGGTCCTCCTCGGCGCCAAGGAGCGCAAGGAATATCGCGTCGCGGCCGACGAGTTGATCCAGGCGCTGAAGAAGCACGCGATGGAGCGCATTCCCGGTGAACTCCTGCGGATCTACTGGTACGACGCCGCCCGCGACCGCGTGCCCACCGTCGACCAGCGTGTCATCGCCCAGCTCCCCTGGGTCAAGGTCCGCCTCGGCAACCTCAACGCCCGCGGCCAGCAGAAGGGCGTCGACGCCCAGATCCGCAGCGATCTGGAAGCCCTGGCCCGCCACCACGCGGTGAGCGACACCATTTTGATCGCCGGCGACGAGGACATGGTCCCCGCCGTGGAGGCCGCCCAGACCTTCGGCGTCCGCATTCACCTCTGGGGTGTGGAACCCCCCTACGGAACGAACCAAGCCGAGCGGCTCGTCTGGGAATCGGACACCGTGGAAGAACTGGGCGCCGACTTCCTCCGCCCCTACTTCAGCCGCGCCGCCCAGGTGGTCCCCTCCGTCCCCGCCACCCCCTCCCCCGCCCAGGTCTTCGCCGGCCGCACCGCCATCGCCCCACCCACCGCCAAGCCCGCCGTCAAACACGCCGGCCAGGTGACCAAACTCGGCCCAAGCCGCCCCCGCGTAGAAGAAGTCGGCGAACACGTCGCCCAGAAATGGATCCTCACCCGAGGCCGCGACAACATCCGCGACCTCCTCCCCGGCCCCCTCCTCCCCACCGTCATCGACACCGAGCTGCTGATCGAGGCAGAAAAAGAACTGGGCCACTCCCTCCGCCCCTACCCAGAAGCAAGAGTCTGGCTCCGCGACGGCTTCTGGGCCCGCGTCTACCGAGAATTCGATCTCGGCGTCGGCATCTCCACCAAATAACCCGGGCGGCCTGATTCACCGGCGTACCCTGCCGAAAGCGGCCGGACGCCGAGGTCCGATTCCCGCCAGTGGTGGCGGTGGAGCAGCGCATATCGTCGGGCTTGTGACTCCACATCAGACGCTCGACTTCGATTCGTGTTACCTGGCGGTCAGTGCGCGGGACACGCGGTTCGACGGGCGGTTCTACACGGCCGTCACGTCCACGGGGATCTACTGCCGGCCCATCTGCCCGGCGCGGACGCCTGCCCGCAAGAACGTGCGGTTCTATCGGCACGCGGCGGCGGCGGAGGCGGCGGGGTTTCGGCCGTGTCGTCGGTGCCGGCCCGAGCTGAGTCCCGGTGACCCCGGGTGGGACGTGCCCGCCGACCTCGTGGGGCGGGCGTTGCGGCTGATCGACGACGGGGTGGCGGACGATCACGGGGTGGCGGGGTTGGCGGATCGGCTGCATGTGACGCAGCGGCATCTGTTGCGGGTGTTCACGACGCACCTTGGGGCCGGGCCGTTGGCGGTGGCGCGGACGCGGCGGTTGTTGCTGGCCAAGCAGTTGCTCACCGAGACCGCGCTGCCGATCACGGATGTGGCGTTCGCGGCGGGGTTCGGGAGTGTGCGGCAGTTCAACGCGAGCATGCGGGAGGCTTACCGGTTCTCGCCCACCGAGTTGCGTACCGCCACCGGGCGGCTCGGCGTGCGGGGCCGGGGGGCCACGGACCATCCGGCCGCCGGTCCCGGCGCGGACGGGACGCCGCATGTGGCGTTCACGATGCGGCTCGGGTATCGGGGGCCCTATGACGCGGAGGCGATGTTCAGGTTCCTGGCGGCGCGTGCGGTGCCGGGGGTCGAGGACGTCGGGGCGGACGGGTACCGGCGGGCCGTGCCTGGCGGGCTCGTCACGCTGACGGCCGCCGAGGGGCACCTCAGACTGGCCGTCGCGCTGAAGGACACGCGTCATCTGGCCAGGATCGTGGCGCGGTGCCGGCGGCTGTTCGACCTGGACGCCGATCCGGAGGCCATCGACGGCACGCTGGGGAACACCGTGCTAGGCCCGCTGGTGGCACAGCGTCCGGGACTGCGGGTGCCGGGGGCGTTCGACGGCTTCGAGCTGGCCGTGCGCGCCGTCGTCGGCCAGCAGGTGTCGGTACCGGGTGCACGGACCCTGCTAGGACGAATCGCCGCACGAGCAGGCACCCCCGTAGGCCCCGCACCGCTCACACATGACGGACCACCCACCACACCCACCGACCCCACTTGCCCCACGGGCCCCACCGAACCCACCGAACCCACCGGACCCACCGGACCCACCGGACCCACCGAACCCACCGGCCCCAGCAGCTCCGCCAGCCCCACCGGCCCCACCGGCCCCACCGGCCCCGCCGCGTCCGCCGCGTCCGCCGCGTCCGCCGCGTCCGCCGCGTCCGCCGCGTCCGCTGGGCAGCCGTACCTGCTGTTCCCCACGCCTGCTCAGCTGGCCGAGGCTGATCTCGGCGGGCTAGGGATGACCGGGCGGCGAGTCGAGACCCTGAAGACCCTCGCCAGGCTGGTCGCCGCAGGCGAGATCCATCTGGACGGCGGCGCGGACCCGGCCGAGACGTCGGCCCGGCTCATGGAGATCCCCGGGATCGGGCCGTGGACCACCGGCTACATCGCGATGCGCGCGTTGCGTGACCCGGACGCTTGGCCTGACCGGGACCTTGGTCTGCTGCGGGCCATGAAGACACTCGGCATCTCCGAAGAAGAAACCGAACGGTGGCGCCCCTGGCGGGCGTACGCCGCACTTCACCTCTGGAGCTCATCATGACCTCGACGATCGACGCGCAGGTGCTGCCCACCCCGGCGGGCCCGCTGTCGCTGCTGTGCCACGGCGGCGTGCTGGTCGCCGCCGGCTTCACCGCCGATCCCACCCAGATGTTCGCCCGCCTCCCCGAGCGGCTCCGGGCACTCCCCCTCCAGGGCGTCGACGACCTCGGCAAGCCCGCCCAAGCCGTACGCGACTACCTCGACGGCGACCTGTTCGCCCTGGACACCGTGGAACTCGACCAGCCCGGCACCCCCACCCGCCAGCGCCTCCTCACGGCCCTGCGCGCCGTCCCCGCCGGCACCACCATCAGCTACGCCGAACTGGCCGAACGCGCCGGCATGCCGAGAACAGCCGCCCGCGCCGCCGGCTCAGCCTGCGCCCAAAACCTGATCGCCCCCTTCGTCCCCTGCCACCGAATCCTCCCCGCCACCGGCAACCGCCCCTTCGGCGGCTACTACTACGGCACCCCCGTCAAGGAATGGCTCCTCAGGCACGAGAACGCCATCTGACCGGCCGAGCCTGGTCACGCGAGCAGTCACCCTTCCCGCTCACTTCTCCCTAGCCCGGAGCCGCCGCACTGATCGCGGCACGGTAGTCGGGAAGAGCGGGGAGGGCGCGGCGCTTCTCCACCGGAACGGTGGCGAGCACGGAGCGCGCGGTGTGGAGGATCGGGTAGGTGCGGTGGGCCGGGTCGAGATCGGAGATGACCTGCGTAGCGATGGCCAACGCCTTGTCGTGGCGACCACTCTTGCTCACACTGAGGGCCTCATGCAGTTGTATGTTCGCGCTGTTCTGGTATGTCGCGACGAGCGCGAGCGCGTTGTCTCGGGCTTCGCGCGCCTCGTCGATCGCTCCGCCGTATGAGTGCACCCAGGAGGCCGTGAACCACACCGCGTCGTCCGTCCAGCTGAATCGTTCGGCGGCAGGGCGGCGATCGACCAGTTCGTAGAGATGGAGCAGCCGTTCCTGTGCTTCCTGCCCCCTGCCGAGGACGGCCAGAGCTTGCGCCTCCATGGCGACGGCTCGCATGCGTACCGGTGTGACACCGGTACCGGCGATGGCCTGCGCGTTCCGGGCCATTTCCAGAACCGCCTGACCGGGAAGCGGCGAGTAGAGGGCGAACATCGCCTCGGTCTCGCGCGCCCACACCCGCATGTCGAGGTCGCTGGAGACATCCGCCGCGTGCCGGGCGGTTACCAGCCACCGCTGACCGGCCCCGTGCTCCCCGATCCGCCAGAGGACGTTGGCGTACATGACGGACAGCCACGCCGCGACCCGCGCCAGACCGCTTGCCCGCTCGGAAGCAGTACGGAGAAGCTCCTGCCGGACGGCCGCCAGGTCCACTGCAAGTTGGTCTCTCACCCGCGCCGGAGGCTGGTGGAGGACGGCCTGCATGTGACCGGCGCAGACAGCCTCCCAGTCCTCGACGGTGAGGTCGTGCGCCGTTCCCAGAGCGCGCTCCAGCATCAGCCGGATCGGCTCCCCCGTGCCGGAGAGCGACCCCTGTGTCAGCAATCCCAGACCGGCCAACTGAAAGAGGTGACGGCGTTCCATATCATCTCCATCGAGAAGAACCCCTGATTGATTGTCACGGTAACCCCCGATAGCCCGATTTGTCGCTGCGGCGAGTTCGTCAATGGTGCGATGCCCGAGGCGTTGCACCAATGGCCACACCTTTCGCAACTCGCCGCCTGCCCGCAACGCGTCGTCGAGCGCCTGAACACGCTGACCCGACTCCGGAAGGCTCTCTCCGCGCTCCAGCTGGCCGATCATCGAAACCGAGTATCCCGCCCGGTCGGCCAGCCGGGCGACGGTCATCGGCTCGCCGATTCGCGTCTCATACGAATCCCGGAGATCACGAATTAACGCCCCGAAATAGTGAGCCATAGACCTATATCGGTCACTGTTCTTCCGAGGTGCGGGCATGCCCTTTCTCCTCTCCGAGCGCCGCCGATTCGGCAGCAGATCGCCGTAGTGGATCAGCTCTTGTCCGGGTGAATCCCGAGCACGAACGTAATGCTAACCCTAAATGACGGGCCGCTTACGCAACGTCAGTTCGGGAACTTCCCCGCGAGTCGATCAGGAGTACGACCCATGCCCACCCGCACGGAACGTCCATCCGCCGGACGACACCGCCACGGCCGCCCGGCCTCCCGGACGCCCCACCACGAATGGGACATGCCGCAGAAGGCCAGGGCGGCACACCTCGGCTTCCTCGAACCCGCCTGGCTGGTCCTGTACGGCCCATATCACCGCCGCTTCTACGCCATCGCCCGCACGCCCGCCGTCACCGAACCCCTCATCGAGGCGAGGACCCCGGAGGAACTCCGCACCCTGATCCGCCAGGCCGAGGCCCCTCCCCGCGCCGCCCACCCGCCGAGACACCACACCGCCACCGAAACCGTCCCCGCGGAGCACGGCGGGAGGTGGCCCCGGCCATGACCGGCCTGCTGCTCTGCGGAATGCCCGAGGACCGCGCCGAGACCCACCGCCGCGCCCTCCTGGCCCTGCGCGAGGAACTGACGTCCCACGACCTGCGCGGCCGGATGGTCGAACGCCTCCATCTCCACATGTACGGCTTCCACCCCCGGCCCCTCCTCCTCCCCCCGGAACTGGACGTCTACGGCGCCGGCCACCTGATCGCCACCGTCACCGTCGTCGACGTCCCCGGCAACGGCAGCGCCTGGTACCTGATCCAGCAGCCCGACGGCTTACCCCTCGAAACCCGCCCCGTCACCGCCCCGGCCTTGTCGGCCCGCACCATCGCCACCCGCTGCCCCCGACCGGCACCCGAGACCACCGGTGAAGCGACATAGTTCGTCGACGCTCAGACCGGCCGATCCACGCACCTCCCGGGCCCCGTTCACGCAGTGAGTTCGAGGAAGTCCCTCACGAGCGGCACATGCCGGTGCTTCGATACGGGCGTCTTCGAGCAGGCCGACGAGGAAGGTGAACTCGGCGCTCGCCAGACTGCGAGGCTGTGAGCTGCCCACGGCGTCGTCCAGGTGGCGAGGCCGGCGTGTTTCGAAAGCCATTCCGGCTCTCGAACTCATCGACATGGCCACCAAGCCCGTGCTCGGCGCTTTTCCGGCATCCGTGTCCTGTGACATCGAACCTTGAGCTTGTGCCATCAAAGGTTGAGCGGCTCGCGGGGACGATGGTTACTGATCGTGGTGTATCAGACAAGGGTGCTGTGCTCGGCCATGGGCTGAGCAGGGGCGTGGTCTCAACGTTGCCGGAGAGTCCGGCGGGCGCGCTCCAGGTCATCTCTTGCGGTCTTGGTCAACTTCTGCTCGGGGCCCATGACGGCCTCGAGTCGGTTCGCGACCTGTTCGTATTCAATGAGCGCGTCCTCGGTCCGTCCCGCCGCCTCGTACGCCGCTGCTAGGCCATGCCGTGTGATCAGGGTGTCGGGATGGTCGGCGCCCAGCACTGTCGCCTGCCTTTCCGCGACGTGTTCGTACATGTGGACAGCCTCGTCCGTCCTGGCTGCCGCCTTGTAGGCACTGGCCAGCTGTCCTTTGATGACCAAGGTCTCGGGATGGTCCGCGCCGAATAGTCGCTCATGATCGGCTATCAGCCGCCGAAATGACATGATCCCTTCTTCCGGATGACCCGCCTCGACCTTGGTGCAGGCCTGGAAGAACCGCGCTCCGAGCAGGGTCGCGTGGCCGGGGGCGAGCACCCGCTCCTGGTTGGCCAGAACCTGATCCAGCAGCGTCAGCGCCTCGGATGCCCTGCCAGCCTTCGTGTACGAGAACGCCGCACAAGCCCGTGACCACAACGTATCCGGGTGGTCATCGCCGAGGGTCCGGGCGCGCTCGGCCTCGGCGCGCTGATACAGCGCAGTGGCCTGCAACGACCCATCTTCGGAAGCGTGGGCGAGGTTGTGCAGAGCGGTGAGCGTGTCCGGATGGTCGGCGCCCAGGAGCTTCTCACGTCCGAGAGCGACGGCTTCGGCGATCGGGACGGCCCGGACCTGGTCGTTGAGATAGATGAGATGGTTGGCCACGGCCTGGCGGACGTGCAGCACGACCTCGGCCGCCGCCCGGACCTGCGCCGATTCGTCGTCGTGAAGCTGCTCGACGGCCTCCCACAGGGCTGCCGCATGGTCGGCCACCGCCATGATCATCGGGAACTTCCGCCAGGTGTCCTGGTCGGCGACATCCTCAACGACCACACGCAGCCGCCGGGCGGCAGACTCGATCATCGCGGCCAGGGTGCCGTCACGTTCAGCCTGGTCGCGTACTGCACGCCGGACCAGGCGGTGGACGAACGCGGTCGTGTCGTCGCGGCTGAACGTGACCAGCGATCGAGCCCCCAACTCGGCCAAGGCGGTTTCCGTCCGCGGGCCGAGCAGGTCGAGCCCGACACCAGACGTCGACAGCACCGACAGTTTGCCGAGCAGCTGCGCGGCTGCGGGGCCGATCTCCCCCACCGACAGCATGATTGCCTGTGAGACCCCTCTCGGGTACGGCTCTCCGCGAGGCCGGGCAAGGACTACCTCGATGGGGGTGGCGCGCAGCAGTACAAGATAGGCGTCGCAGGACAGGCGGGGCGGGCCGGCCAGCGTCGCGGCGGCGATCGCCAGGGCGAGTGGCAAGCGGTCCAGCTCCTCGGCGAGCGGCCGGAAGCCGCCGCCGCCGCTTGTGCCCAATCGCGTGCTGAGATACCTCACCGTCTCGTCCTGGCTGAACTGTTCCACCGTGACCAGTGTCGCCAGCCGTTCAAATGAATGATCATTCGTGCTGATCAGTACGCGTGCCCGGCCGTGCGAGGGGAGCAGCGGCGCGAGCACGTCGGGGTCGGTCGCGTTGTCGGCCACGACCAGGTACGGCTCACGCCGCTCCTGGAGCCAGCTTCTGACTTTGCGCGCCACGGTCGCCGCGTCGTCGGCATCGCCGCGTAACCCGAGTTCGGCAGCCATCTGGTCCGCGGAACCGTGAAGCTGCTCGATGGTCTCGGCGTGCAGCCACGCCACAGGGATGCCCTGGTCGATGCAGTGGCGGGCATAGGCCGCCGCCAGCTGGGTCTTGCCGACCCCGCGTCCCTCGACCAGTGCGCATACCGCCGCCACGTGGCGCGCGGCGAACACCTGGTGGACGCGCTCACTCAGCTCCGACCGCGATTGGAAGGCCTTCGGCTCGCGGGGCACTTCACCGATCACCGCAGGCACCGGGCGCGGGTCACCCTTCGGGGCAGGCAGCGGGCCGGCCTTCGGGTCTGTCTGCCCGGCCCAGATGGCGAGCGGGGTTCCCGGGAAAAGAACGACCAGGCCCACAACGATGCTGGTGATATCCAGTCCGACCCCGCCCGCCGCGCAGATCCACCAGGCCATGACCCCGGCCAGCGACGGCACCACCGCCGCGATCACGACTTTGAGCCAGCGCGGCATCTCCGCCCTTCCTGCTCATGGACGTTTCGCTGACGAATCGGAACGCCGTACTCGATGAGTGTCACATGCCACCAGCTGCTTGTCGCTGTACGGACATGCGACCGGACGGGCTGGTCAGCAGTACACACTCCGCGCCGCTCAACCTTCGATGGCACCAGCCCAAGGTTCGATGTTCACAGGACAATCCGGACCCGTCCCGCGTCCTCGCCGTCCGCTTCGCCCTCCTCGCCGGTGCCGTCGGTGAGGACGCCCGCCGCCTTCTCGCCTGGTGAGCCCACCTGCAGCCGGCCGCGTCTTCACCCACCACCCACGAAGCCATCGCCGCCGCTCGCGACTCCTACACCACACCGGCGCACTCCCGGCCACCACGCGGTGACGGCCGGGAGGTCCCGCGTTTCGGCTGCCGCGGGTTCACGCGGTCAGCCGGTGGGGTTCGCCTCGCGGACGGTGGTCTGGACCTCGCCGACGGGGACCTGGCGGACGGCGTCGACCACCACCGGGTCGAAGGCGAAGGCGCCGCCGGTCACCGGCCAGGTGGTGGTGACCGTCAGTTGGTAGGCGTTCTGGGGGCGGTCGGCGGAGGCGCGGAGGTAGCGGACGCCGCAGGTCCAGGTGCCGCCCTTCGTGTAGGGGTGGCCGGTGGGGCCGCAGTTCTCCTTGACCTCGGCTCGGCCGCCGGTGGTGCCGGGGTCGATGTCGATGCGGGAGAGGGTGGCGGTGACCGTGGCGGACATCACGCCGGGGAGTTCGGCGGTGACCGAGCGGGTGGTGGCGCCCACGTTGGTGAGCCAGACCCAGGTGGGGAGGTTGACGTAGCTCTTGGCGTCGGGGCTGAGGTTGATGGTGGGTTCCGGGACGGTGAGGGCGGCTCTTGCGAGTTGGTAGAGCTCCGCGAGGGTGATGCCGCCGGGCGGGGTCTGGCCGGTGGGGACCCAGACGGCGCCTTCCAGGCCGGACCAGCAGGCCAGGCCGCCGGGGTCGGCGGCGTTGTAGGCGGGGGTCCACCAGCGGCCGTCCTCGCCGACCTTGTCCTTGTACTGCTTGAGGAACTTGTCGAAGTCCTCGGCGGTGCCGTCGGGGTTGGTGTGGAACCAGAAGTCTCTGACGTCTTCCTGGCGTTGCAGCATGTCGCCGGCGTTGTCGCCTGGTTCGTACCAGCAGGGGCGCTGGACGCGGTAGCCGTCGGCCTTGGCGCCGAGGCCGTTGCCGCTTAGGACGATCTTGGAGTTGCGGAGGATGACGCCGCTGGTGCGGCCGTCCTGGAAGCTTTCGCCGCGGGGACCGCCGGGGTCGTCGCCTGGGGCCGCTACCAGGGTCGTGGCGGCCAGGGCCAACGACAGGAGTAGTGCTCTCATCGGGCGCACTCCTTCGCGCGCTGGTGGGGGTAGGTGGCGTGCATGTACGCCTTGACCCGCCATCGGCCGTCCGCGCCTCGTCGTATGGCGGCTACCTGGAGGTAGGTGGCGGTAGGGGGTTTCGTCCAGTCTGGTTGCTCTGGTACCGGGTCGCCGGTCGTCGCGTCGGTGACCTTCACCGCGGACTCGTCCACGCAGGCGTCCACTTCGGCGCCTCTGCCGGTGACCGAGGCGACCTGGACGGCGTAGAGCTTGGCCGTGCCGGTGACGGATCTGTTCTTGCCCACGAAGCTCTGGACCCAGGTGTAGGAGTCCCTGGCGGCCTGGTCCTCGGCGGCGCCGAGGTAGCCCTTGTCCTCACCCTGGGATGTGACGGCCTTCCAGGAGCTCGCGTAGCTGCTGGTGAAGGCTTCGACTATCGCCTGGTGGCCGGAGGTTAGGCCTGCGGGCCATTCGACCTGGACGGACATGTTCCGGCCTGCCTGGATTGTTCTTACTTCCTGGGTGGAGAGGGGGGCTGCTGTCTGTTCTGTTCGCACCGGTGCCGCTTCTCCGCCTGGAGCGAACGGGCGGTCCGCGCCCGCGGCCGAGCATCCGGTGCCCAGCAGCGCGACCGCGGCCAGGACCACCCGCATCCGCATGCTGTCGACGCTAATCACACGTCACTCCCGTTAACCACTGGTTTGCGGGTATCGGCATGGCTTGGGAGTGGCTGACGGGCCGGCCGCCGTATGACGGCGCCGAGTTCGCCGTACTGCGTCCCGCCGTACCGGCGCCGGGAAGACGAGCCAGGGTGCGGTGGAGGGAGCGGCTCGCCGTCCACGGATGGGGCGGGGCGCTCGGCGAACTCGGGGCGCACGTGAGGCTCGGGACACTCGGTGGGGGCGGAGGGCTCGGGGGGCATGGGGGTCCTGTTAGGCGGAGGGGAGGGAGTGGAGGCGCCAGGTGGGGAGGAGTTCGTCTATTAGGGCTTCGGTTTCGGGGGCCATGCCGCCGCCGTAGGGGTGGGAGCTGGCTCGGCGGTGGAGGCCGTCCACCACGGCGCGGAGTTTCAGGGGGTCGCCGGTGGCGTGGGCCGCTCTCAGGAGGTCTCGCCAGAGGCCCTCGTCGTCGGCGGCCAGTAACAGGCCGGCGCGGACGGCGGCCACGGCGCCTTCGGCGTCGTTGTGGGCGAGGCGGACCTCGCAGAGGCGGTGAGCGGCGTCCGCGACGCTGGCCGTCACCTCGTACTCCAGCTCGTCGGCGGCGAGCCAGGCGTAGCGGGTGTGGGGACGGCCGCTGAGCAGGGGGCCGCGGACGAAGCCGAGGGCCTTTTCCAGCAGGACGGCGCGGGCGCCGGGGTCGTTGTGGGAGCGGCGGACGAGCTCGCGGAACAGCTGCCAGTCGGAACGGACCTCGGGGCCGAGGCGGAGGCGGCCGGTGTCGTCGGTGCGGAGGTTGGGGCGGCCCTGGCTGTCGGTGCCGAGCCACTCGGTGACGCGGGCGATGGTGGCGTCGCGGACCACGGACTGGACGCCCCGGGGCCACAGGATGCCGCCGAGCACGACCGGGTGGACGCCGCCGGGGTGGCTGGCCAGGTAGACGACCATCTCACAGGCCAGCTCGGCGCGGCCCTCCTCCAGCGGCGGCACGGGTCCGATCTCGATCGGGCCGAGGAAGCGCACGTTGACCGACGGCGAGGTGGTGAACTCGCGCGGCGGCTCCTCGTCCTCGCGCACCGGCTCGCCCTCGTGGCGTCCGGCCGTGCGGAACAGGTCGATCACCGCGTCGTAGTGCCGCCGGGGCAGCAGCTGGGCGTTCACGGTGACGCCGAGCGCGTCGACCTTGGCACGGCCCTCCTCGGTGATCTCCCAGGTCCACGTGGCGTGCGGCACGTCGCCGGCGATGACGTACCCGGCGGCCATGCGCCCGCCCACGCGGCCGAGCCGGGCCAGCCGTTCGGCCTCCCCGGCGTCGGGGCCGATGGCGGACAGCAGGAAGTGCGGCGGCCACACCGGGTCGGCGGCGCCGCCGTGCACCCGCCCGGTCAGCACCTGAGCGTTGACGGACGCCATCTCTTCGGCCCTGGCCTCCAGCTCGGGCAGCGCCTCGGCGAGGCTGCCGACGGCCCGCACCCGGTGCGGCGCGATGGTGACCAGGTCGTCGCCGAACCCGACCAGCGTCACCCGCATCTGGTCGGACCACCGGTTGGTGGCCAGCTCGACCGCCAGGGCCGCGAGCGCGTCGCGCACCCGGTGCCCGGTCATGGCGATCACGCCCTGCGCGGCCTCCAGGTCGATGAGCACCCGGCCGCTGTCGGTGACGCCGAGCGAGACCATCCCGGGGTACGGCGCGGCGGCGTCCAGCAGGGCGTGCTCGTCGATGGCCCGGCCCTCGTGGGCGAGCAGCCGCCACGTACGGCCGCCGTCGTGGGCCTCGAACGGCTCGGGGGCGTCCGCCTCGGGCGGGTGGACCCACAGGTCGAGCCCGCGCGCGGACAGGTGGACGGCGTAGATGGTCGGCGGTACCCGGCCCTGCTCGGCCAGCAGCTTGCCGAGCAGGCGCAGGCCGTAGTCGAGCATGCGGCTGCCCGGGGCGTCCGAGCCGAGCCGCAGCGCGACCTCGGCCCCGGCGGCGTCCCCGCGCGGGCGCGGGATGCGGTGCCCGAACGCCCGGTGCCAGAGCTGCTCGCGGCGGCGGCGGCCGAGCGCGACGAGCAGGCCCGCGGCGGCGAGGGAGCCGCCCGCGAGGTAGTCCACCAGGTCCAGGCCGCCGGTCTGCAGGGATTTGTCGGGACGGTGCCGCGGCTCGGGCACCTCGATCCGGCCGCCCTCGGCATTCGCGGCGGGGGCCTCGGTGACGGCGGGAGGCTGCGACACCTTCGGGATGGCGGAGACGGCGGGAGTCTTGGGGACGGGCGGCAGGTGGTAGGTGCGCTGCGGCATGGCGGGCGGCGGCAGCACGACGCCGCCCCGCTCGCCGGCCTTCTCCTGGCCGGTGCCCTTCTTGTCGTTCTGCTGCTGGGTGCTCTTGCCGGCGTCGTGCCCGGGGCGGTCCACCGACAGGCCGGGGCGGCCTGGCGCGGTGTGGGTGAGGCCGCGGTCGGCGCCGGGGACGTACTGGGTGCGGCCGTCCAGCTCGGCAGGCTTGCCCGCGTGGTTGCGCAGGGTCGTCTCCCGCGCCTCGTCCGCCGGGACGAGGTGGACGCCCCGCGCGTCGTCCGGCATGTCGAGCACCCAGCCGGGGCGGATCAGGCTGGCCATCTGGAGGCGTGTGCCGTCGGGCTGGCTCTTGTGCTGGTTGAGGCGGTAGATCTCCGGGTAGCGGCGGCCGTCGCCGAGGCATTTGTCGGCGATCTCCCACAGGCTCTCGTGGTGGCGCCCGTGCGGCGGCTGCACGACGTACACCTTTTTGACCTGCCGCACCTCCTCCAGCCCCAGCCGCCCCTCGGGGGTGGGCACGGCGTGGGCCGCCGCGGTCGCCGGCGGCTTGACCGGCGGCGGGATGGCCATGCCGGTGATGGGGAGCGCCACGGCGGAGGCGGTGAACAGGGCGAGGGCGGCGGACACCAGGCGGTTGGCCAGCGCCTGCGCCCCGCCGGACAGCGGGACCCTGGCGGGCATGCCGATGCGGCGGATGCCGTTGTAGACCTCGACGATCACGCAGACGGCGAGCTGGATCCAGGCGAGCCAGACCAGCAGCACGAGGATGGCGATCGCGGTGGAGGGGCTGATCTGCCGGGTGAGCAGGTCGCCGTTCAGCAGCGTCTCGGGCACCGGGGGCCCGGCCAGGCGCAGCAGGGCGTAGGGGACGCCGCCCATGAGGGCGGCCAGTGCGATCAGCGCGGCGATGCCCGCGACGACGTCACCAGCGGTGCGGCGCGGCCGGATCCGCCCGGCCGGCACCGGGGCGGGCCGGGACGGGGGTCTGCGCGATGCGGTCATCCCTCTCCCTCCTCCATCCAGTGGGTGGTCACCCGGTGGGCGTTCATGGCTGGGCGTCGCCGGTGTCGGGGCCGGCGGTGGCGGTGCCGGACATGGCGGCGCCGGGGAAGCCGAAGGCGGCGAGGAACGCGGCCTTCCAGCCGGCGGTGACGGTGACCGTCACCTCGGCGGCGCCGGTCTGGCAGGAGGCCATCTTCAGGTCGGCGTCGCCGTGCGCGGAGACGATCTCCTGGGCCCGGCCGCAGACCGCGGCGCTGTCGCCGAGCAGCCGCACCTCGCCGGTGGCCCGCAGGTGCTCCACGTCGACCTGGTCGGCGGCGGCACGCGCGGCCTGCTCGGCGACGTCGGCGGCGCGCAGCCGCGCGTTGATCGCCGAACCTCCGTCGACCAGCAGGCCCGCGAGCATGAACACCACCACCGAGAAGATCACCACGAATACCGACATGGAGCCCCGGTCGTCCCGGCACCGTCTCACTCGACCCTCCGGAACTGTTCCAACGGCACCACAGAACTGCCGGTCATCTTTTTGACCGCCCCGAAGCCGAGGAAGTCGAGATCCAGTTCGCACGTCACAGTCGCCCGTACGGTGCCCCCCTCCCTCCAGTCGCTGCCCGCGAGGCTGACATCGGCCTCGCACTGTCCGTCGAGCGCGGCCCGCGCGGCGTTACGCCCGGCGTCCTGCGCGGCGCCGAAGGTGCGCTGCACCGAGGCGGCACGCGCGGCGTCCCTGGCGGCGCCGTTCACCTCGCCCTGCGCCTCGACGATGCGGCCCGCGCCGACGAGGAACATCAGGAAGAGCAGGAACAACGGCGCCAGCATCACCGTCTCGACCGCCATCGACCCGGCGTCGCGGGCCCGGCGGGAGGGACGGCGGGCGCTACGGCGCCGGCCGGTCACGGATTCCCGCCGCCACCACCGCCGCCCCCACCCCCGCCGCCGCCGAAGTTGCTCTGCAACTCGCCCTGCTTCTGGGTGACCAGGGTCTTGATCAGCGTGGCGAGGCCGAGCGCCACCCCGGCGATGATCGCGGTGATGATGACCCATTCGACGGCGGACGCGCCGCGGGAGGGAGCGGTCCTGGCGCGGTCGATCCGCACGTGTAGGACGGCGATCAGATAGGTGAGCCATGGCGGTGTGAACATCTAGGACCCCAACATCTTCATCGCGGCGGGAAAACTGAGAAAGATCACGAACCCCGCGCAGAGGAGTAGCTGCGCGACCAGCATGGACTGCGACCGCTCACCGGCCTGCCCTTCCACCTCGGCCAGCTCGCGCCGCCGCATGGTCGCGGCGCGGGCGGTGAGCGACGCCCGTACCTTGGCGCCGTCGTCGGCCACCAGGCCGAGCGCCGCCGACAGGTCCCGCAGCTCGTCGACGTTGATCTCGTCGCCGAGCCGGCCGAGGGCCTGCCATGGGGTGATGCCGATGATCCTGGCGTTGGCCAGCGCCTCGCGGATGCGGGCCATGGCCCAGTTGCCCGAGCCGCCGTCGCCCACCGACACCGCCATGAGCAGCGCCTCGGGCACGCCGCGCCCGCCCGCGAGGTTCATGGCGACGAGGTCGAGGAACGCGCCGACGGCGTGGCGGAAGTCGCGGCGCCGCACGGCGGCGTCCCGGCGGATCTGCACGTCGGGCAGGAAGAAGAAGATGAGCGAGACCAGCAGCGCCGCCCACAGCGGCACCTGGAGCGAGACGCCCCAGCCCATGAGCGCCAGCCAGCCCACCAGCAGGGGGAAGGCCAGCAGCCCGGACACCGCGAGCAGGACCTTGGTGGCGAGGTACCCCTCGAAGGACTTCCCGAGCAGCGCCAGGTCGGCCCGGGTGGAGCGGGCCTCCCAGCCCCGCGCGGTGTAGAAGCGGGCGAGCCGTACGCCGAGGCCGCGCCGGAACGCGCTGACCTCTTCGTCGGCGGCGATGAGCTGGAACCGCGACGGGTCGCCGCCCTCGCGCGCGGAGTCGAGCGCGACGAGCCGGGCCACCAGCCCGGGACGGGGCGGGAACAGCGCCCGGAACAGCAGGAACAGCCCGAGGCCGAGCACCCCCCCGGCCAGCACGGTCTCAACCATGAGCACCTCCCGTCGGCCCGCCGGCGCCCCCGGCCGGGCGAAGGACTCGCGTGGTCTCACCCATGGACGCCTCCGGTCACCGGCTCGCGGACGACGGGGGCGTCGGCGGCGGGGCCGAGCATGCGGGCGGGCTTGTCGAAGCGGGCCAGGCGGCGCATCCAGGCGAAGCCCGCGCCGAACAGGGCGGCGACGACCACCAGGACCGCCTGGCCGAGCAGGGAGTCGTACTCTTCGACGTAGGAGCGGTTGAAGACGACCAGCAGGGCGGCGAACGTGACGGCCGTGCCGACCACGATCTGCACGCTGCGGCGGGTGGAGCGGCGCTCGGCCTCGACGCGGCGGCGCATGTCCAGCTCCTCGCGGGCCGAGACGGCGAGCGCGCCGAGCACCTCGCGCAGGCCGGGGCCGCGCAGCCGGGCGTTGAGGATCAGCGCGGCGACCACGAGGTCGGCGGAGGGGTCGTCCAGCTCGTCGGCGAACATGCGCAGCGCGTCGGGCAGCGGCATGCGGGTGTGCAGCCGGTCGACCAGGGCGCGCAGGTGGGGCCGCAGCGACGGCGCCGCCGCCCGGATGGAGGACGGGATCGCCTGCTCCAGGCCCGCCGCGCCCGCGATGGTGTCGCGCAGGGATTCGGTCCAGGCGGCGAGGCCCTCCAGCCTGCTCATCGCGGCACGTTCCTCGGCCGCGCCGCCGGTCAGCCCGCGCCAGGCCAGCACCAGCAGCACCGCGCCCGCCGCCATGACCGGCCACCCGGTGACGACGAGCACCACCCCGCCGGTGATGGTGGCGACGGCCGAGCGGGTGGACAGCCTGCGCAGCAGCTCACGGCGGTGCGCGGCCTTGTCGGGCCCGGCCGGGCGGGGGCGCACGCCGTACAGGGCGAGGCCCAGCAGGAACAGGCCGCCGCCGACCGCCGCCCCGGCCAGGATGGCCAGGGGGTCGAACAGGCCGGGGGGCAGCGGGATCACGACCAGGCTCCGAGGGTCGGGTCGTAGCCGTGCGGCGCGAGGTCGTCCAGGCAGGCGATGGGGGCGTGCGGCACGGCGTGCCCGTCCGGGCCGGGGGTGAAGACCTCCGAGGACAGCACCCGCCCGTCGACGCCGGCGACCTCGCGGACGCTGGCGACGTACCGGCGCAGCCGTCCGCCCAGGTGGTAGTCGTTGCGTTTCTCGATGAAGATCACGAAGTCGATGGCCCCGGCGATCAGCATGTGGGTGGCCTCGATGGGCAGCCGCTCCTCGGCCTGCAGGGCGTAGGTGGAGATGCGGTTGAAGACCTCCATGGAGGAGTTGGCGTGGATCGTGGACAACGACCCGTCGTTGCCCTGCGTCATGGCGTTGAGCATGGTGACGATCTCGTCGCCCAGCACCTCGCCGACGATCACCCGCGAGGGGTTCATGCGCAGCGACCTGCGCACCAGCTCGGCCATGGTGATCTCGCCCTGGCCCTCGGAGTTGGGCAGGCGGTGCTCGAACGCCACGACGTTCGGGTGCAGCTCGGGGAACTGGTCCAGCCCGAGCTCCAGGGCGCGTTCCACGGTGATGAGCCGCTCGTGCGGGGGGATCTCGTTGGCGAGGGCCCGCAGCAGGGTGGTCTTCCCGGCGTTGGTGGACCCGGCGATCATGATGTTCTTGCGGGCCGAGACGGCGGCCGACATGAAACGGCCGAGCTCGGGGGTCAGCGTGCCGTTGCCCACCAGGTCGCTGAGGAAGACCTTGCCGAGGCGGGCGCGGCGGATGGACACGGCGGGCCGCACGGTGACGTCCATGACGGCCGACAGGCGGGAGCCGTCCGGGAGGCGCAGGTCGAGCTGGGGGTTGGCGGTGTCGAAGGCGCGGCTGGACAGGCCGCTGTAGGCGGCGAGGATCTGGATGAGCTCGACGAGTTCCTCGTCGGACTCGGCCACCGGGTCGTGCACCAGCTCGCGGCCGTCGGCGTACCCGACGAACACGTGGTCGCAGCCGTTGACGTCGATGTTCTCGACCTCGGGGTCGTCCAGCAGCGGCTGGAGGCGACCGACGCCGAACAGCGCGGCGTGGATGCCGGCCGCGAGCGCCTCTTCCTCTTCCGCGGTGGGCGGGGTGCGGCCGGAGCCGATCTCGCTGCGGGCGTGCTCCTCCAGCACCTGGGAGATCAGCGCGCGGGCGAACTGGCGCTCGTCCTCGCCGGACATCGGCGTGAGGCCGCTGGCCTGGTCGAGCCGCCGCTGGTGGGCGAGGCGGTCGCCGACCTCCTGCCGGAAGCGCTTGACCAGAGTGTGATCGATGCTCATGCTCACCCGCTCTCGCTCGTGAGGCCGCCGCGGGCGCGCGTCATCGGCCTGGACGCGGTGGCGCGGCCGGGGGCGACGCGGGCGGCGAGGCGCCCGGCCAGCTCGCGGGCCGTGCGGATCAGCAGGGAGCGGTCCAGCCGGCCGCCCCACTGGCCGCGCAGCAGCTCGGCGCCCTTGGGGTCGTAGGCGAGGCCGGCCACGAAGGCGACCTCGGTTCCGCTCGCGCCGACGATGCGGCGCACCTCGTCGATGGAGGCGCGGTAGGAGCGTGGGTCGGAGATCACCACCACGCCGAGCTGGCCGCGGACCAGCGCGAGACGTTCGCGCAGGTGGGCCACGTGGTCGAGGCTCGGACGGGTGAACAGCAGCGTCAGCTCGGCCTCGGCGATCAGGTCGCCCATCTGCGGGGTGCCGCCGAGCCTGCCGCAGTCGGCGAGGACGTCGGCGTTGGGCAGGGCCGCGAGGGCGCGGCCGAGCGGCCCCCATAACCAGGTGAGGCCGGCGGCCTGCTCGCCGTGGGTGAGGCCGGTCAGCACGTCCAGGCCGCCGACGAGCTTCTGGGTGTGCTCGTACACCTGCTCGGGGTGGAGGCCGCGCCGGGCGGTCGCGCCGAGGCTGAGCAGCCCGCGGCCGGGGTTGAGCACGGCGCCGTCCACGGCGGGCAGGCGGTAGACCAGGTCGCCGCCGGAGGGGTCGCACTCGGCGAGCAGCACCGGCCGGGGCCACACCGCGCCGAGGGCCGTCGCGGCGGTGGTCACGCCGGGCGCCCCCTTGTCGGCGGCGAGCGCGATGAGCGCCACGTCAGCCCACTCCGGGGAGCTTGCCGAGGGCGATCTCCCCGGTGTTGCTGTACATGGCGACGGTCGGGGACACGGTGGCGTCGACCACGATGGAGACCAGCCCGCTGTTGCCGCCGTCGGCGTCGCCCACGCTCTCGACCAGGGCGACCGGGGCGAGCACCTTGCCGACGGCCGAGCCGCGGCCCGAGCCGGGGACGTACAGCACCTGGACCTGGTCGCCGCGCGTGAGCCCTCTCGGCACCTGGCCGGCCTTCAGGGCGAGCCCGACGATGACCTTGCCGGGGACGAGCTGCTCGCTGGCGCGGCTGACCATCTGCTCGGTGAGCAGCGTGCCGGGCAGCAGGGTGACCCGGGCGAAGGTGGTGGCGACCTCCTGGCGGTGGGCCCAGGAGACGTAGCCGATGCCGGTGTCGGCGACCTGGACCTCGGTCATGGCCTCGGGGACGATCGGCTGGCCGGGGCCGATCTGCTGGGTGATCTGGATGGCGGACACGCGGTCGCCGCTGCGCAGCACCAGCAGGGTGGTGCCGAGGGCCCCGCCGAGCACGAGGAGCAGCGCCAGGGCGGCCAGGGCGGGCTTGCGCTCGCGGGGCGGCACCGGGAGCTTGCGCGAGGCGGGCCCGGACAGCGCGCCGGGCATGGCGGGGCGCTCACCGGTGACGGGGCCACGGCCGTCGCGGTCGGATTTCTCGCTGATCCTCATGGGCGGGGGGACTCCGGAATCAGGGACCAGGCCGCCTCACCATGCGCTGATATCCGATCACCACGCCGGGTGGATCGAGATGAACCGCATGACCACGGTGCCGGACGACATGGTCACGGATATGTTGGGCGGGATCGGTGCTTATCTCCAGAATTGGCATGCCATTGTGTGCAGCTTGCCGCATGTGCGGGGGCGGAAGCCCGACCCATGCTCATCCACTATGGATTGGCTGTCAATGGCGTCGTCAGGAATCGCAACCGTTCCGTGGCAACACTCGTAGTGACATTTCCAAGGATATTCCCCTTTGTAACTTGGGTAACACTTACCACTCTGGTTTCCCCGCTCTTACCCTGTCCCAACCATCGGTACGCGGGTCATCGCGCTCCGGGGTCGGGCCGCCACACCCCCTGCCCGGCGGAAGCCGCACCCTGGGGCGACCGGCTGTCCACAGCTTTATCCACAGGCATCGGCGAGGTGGCGACAGTCGTCCGATCCGCCCGAATTATGGAGATTAATACGGTTTGGCGGGCGAAATCCGATCACAAGGATCACAGATCGTCCACAGAAGCCGTGGTTTTCCTCAGCTCCGTCCACAGCCACCTGTGGATAACTCGGAGGGCTATGAAACCTCGCCGCAACGTCCCGGCCCGGCGGCGTTTCCCCCGCGGCCATTCGAGCCTCCCCCGCCACGGGGGTTAAACCTGGTTTCGCGGGAACGATGACCACATCCCCCTTCGGCAGATCATCATCCGCCCCCCACGGGCGCGGAGTTCCCGGAAATGGAGGGGGCATGCGCAGAATCCTGGCCGGTCTCGGACTGGCCACCACCGCACTGCTGGCAGCCGCGTGCGGTGGCGGAGGCACGGTCACGAGCGGCTCCGGCAAGGCCGCGGGCAACGCCGCCGGCACCCCGACGGCGTCCTCCACGATGACCGAGGCACCCACCGCCACCGGCTCCCCCGGCGGGACGCCGACCGGCAGCCCGACCGCCACTCCCCTGCCCACCCCGGAGAAGGCCACGATCAAGACCGCCGAGTCCCGGTACGGCAGGATCCTCATCGGCGAGCAGGGTCGCACGCTGTACGTCTTCGAGAAGGACGACCCCAACGCCTGCACCGACGCCTGCGCCGCCTGGTGGCCCCCGGCCGCCACCCGGGACAAGCCGAAGACCGGGGACGGCGTCAAGGAGGACCTGCTCGGCACCGTCACCCGTGCCGACGGCACCAAACAGGTCACCTACGACAAGCACCCGCTGTACTACTACAGCGGCGACACCGGCGAGGGTGACAGCAAGGGACAGGGCCGTCACGAATTCGGCGGCAAGTGGTACGTCATCGGCCCGGACGGCAAGAAAGTGGAGTAGCGGGACGGGCACCCACAGGTCTGGTTGGCGTAAACCTCCGGACCGGGCGAACTCCCGGAGCTACGTTGAAGCCCGGGAGCCGGACCCGGAGGAGAACGCCGCATGCGGATCATGCTTACCGTGCTCTCAGAGCACGGCGGGCGCGACGTCATCGTCGACGGCGACGAGGACACCACGGTCGCAGCCCTCGCCGCCGAGCTGAAGGGCGCCCCTGGCGGGCAGCGGGGCAACGTCGTGCGGCTGCGCGCCCGCGCGCCGTACGGCCTCGGCGGGCGCGGCGGGCCGCGCGCCCGGGGCGAGGAGCCGTCGCTGTGGGTCGAGGGCAGGCGCCTGGACCCCGACGCGCCCATGACGACCGCGCTGCGGGACGGCGACCTCGTGACGCTCGACCCGCGCACCGCCGGGTCGACCGTGCTCGCCGAGCCCGGCGGGGTCGTCGAACTGCGGGTGGTGGGCGGCCCGGCCGCCGGGTCGGTGCACCGGCTCGGCTTCGGCGTGCACGTCATCGGGTCCGACCCCGCCTGCGCGGTGTCCCTGGACGACCGCGAGATGGCGCCGGAGGCGGCCGAGATCCGGGTCACGCCCGGCGACATCCTGGTGCGGTCGTTCACCGCGCCCGTCCGCCCGCCCGTCAAGTCCAAGCGGCGCGGCAAGACCGGGGACGGCGCCAAGGGCTCCAAGCGGCGCCGCCGCAAGGGCGGGGCCGGCGACGCGCGGGACACGGCCGCCGAGGTCGTCGGGGCCGTGCGGAGCGGGGCGACCCGGAGCGAGCCGCGCCTCGCGGGCGAGCCGCTGAGCGGGCCGAGGCCCTGGCCGGAGGGGGCGCCGCTGACCTGCGGCACCTCGATCCTGGTGCTGCGCGCCACCGAGCCGCCGGACGCCCACGTGGACGCGCTGGCCGAGGGCGGGCTGGCGTACAACCGGCCGCCGCGCCTGCACCCCGCCGAGCGCCGCCGCCGGTTCGAGGTGCCCGCCGAGCCGAGCCGCGGCGACGGCATCCGGCTGCAGCTGCTGGCCGCCTGCCTGCCCGCCCTGCTCGGGATCACCATGGCCGTGGTGATCGGCGTCTGGTACTACCTGCTCATCGGGCTGATGACCCCGCTGATCATGATCGGGCAGTGGATCAGCGACCGCCGGCACGGGCGGCGCAAGTACCGCCAGGACCTGAAGGCGTACCGCGAGCGGCTGGCCGCGTTCGAGGCCGCGCTGGACAAGGCCCGCGCGGTCAACGAGGTGGAACGCCGCGCCGCGTCCCCCGACCCCGCCGAGCTGCTGCTCACCGCGACCGGGCCGCGGCGGCGGCTGTGGGAGCGGCGCAGCCACGACCCGGACGCGCTGCGGCTGCGCATCGGGCTGGCCGACCTGCCCGCGGAGATCGAGTTCGTGCCCGAGCGGGGGGCCTCGCCCGACATGGCGCTCCCCGAGGCGCCGCTGTCCGGGGCCGTGCCGGTGTCGCTGGCGATGCGGCGGCTCGGCGTCGCGGGCATGACCGGGCCGCGGGACGTCGCGCTCGGCGTGGCCCGGTCGCTGCTCGGCGCCGCGGTCACGCTGCACAGCCCGCGCGACCTGGCCGTGGTGGTGCTGTCGGCGAACGCCGACGGGGCCGCCAGGTGGAACTGGACGCGCTGGCTGCCGCACTGCGCGCCGCGGGACGCCGACTGCGTGGCGCTGGTCGGCGCCGACCCCGAGGCGGCGGCGCAGCGGGTGGCCGAGCTGGCCGCGCTGATCTCCGCCCGGCTCGGGGACGACGAAGGGCACGGGCTCGGCGCGCTCGCCTCCATCAAGGGCTGGGGTCGGTCGTCGCGGCCCGAGGACGAGCCGCTGTTCGCCTCCTACGACGACCGGCCGTACGACGTGCTGGTGATCCTGGACGGCGCGCAGGTGCTGCGGGCGCTGCCCGGCATGCCGCAGGTGCTGCGGCAGGGACCCAGGGCCGGGGTTTACACCCTCGCCATCGACGAGGACCAGCGGCTGCTGCCCGAGGAGTGCGCCACCGTGGTCGACTGCGCGGCCGACGGGTTCCTGCGGCTGCGCGGCGGCGGGCTCGACACCCTCGGCGACATCCTGGCCGACCGGGTGACCACCGCGTGGTGCGAGCGGCTGGCCAGGTCCCTGGCCCCGTTGCGCGACGTGAGCAGGGACGACGCCGGGGCCGCGCTGCCCGGGTCCGTCCGGCTGCTCGACCTGCTGCAGCTCGCGCCCACCGGGCGGGCCGTCGCGGCGCGGTGGCGGGCCGGCGGGCGTACCACCGAGGTGCCGATCGGGATGGGCGCGGACGGGCCCTTCCAGGTGGACCTCAGCGCCGACGGGCCGCACGCGCTGGTCGCGGGCACGACCGGGGCGGGCAAGTCCGAGCTGCTGCAGACGCTCATCTGCTCGCTCGCCGTGGCCAACCGGCCGGACGAGATGACGTTCGTGCTGATCGACTACAAGGGCGGGGCGGCGTTCAAGGAGTGCGTGCGGCTGCCGCACACCGTCGGCATGGTGAGCGACCTGGACGAGCATCTGACGCAGCGGGCCCTGGCGTCGCTGGCCGCCGAGATCCGGCGCAGGGAGCGGCTGCTGCTGGCCGCGGGGGCCAAGGACATCGACGACTACCAGCAGCTGCGGGACCAGGGGCCGGGGTCCCGGGGCGGGCGGGCCCACGCCGGGACGGTTCCGGCGCCGCGAGGCACGGCCGTGCGGGAGCCGGGCGGGGCGACGGCCGCGTTGCCCCGGCTCGTGCTGATCATCGACGAGTTCGCGGCCATGGTGTCCGAACTGCCGGACTTCATGGACGGGCTGGTGGACATCGCGCGGCGGGGACGGTCGCTCGGCATCCACCTGATCCTCGCCACGCAGCGGCCCGGGGGCGTGGTGACGGCCGACATCCAGGCCAACACCTCGCTGCGCATCGCGCTGCGGGTCACCGAGCCGTCGGAGTCGGCGGACATCATCTCCGGGCCCGAGGCGGCGCACATCTCCAAGTCCACGCCCGGACGCTGCTACGTCCGCTCCGGGGTCGGGGCGGCCGAGGCGGTGCAGACGGCGCGGATCGGCGGACGGGTGCCCGACGCCGGGCGCGGTGCGCCCGGACCGCGGGTCGTGGAGGTGGGGTGGCGCGACCTCGGGCACCCGCTGCAGGCGGCCACGGCGGGCGGCGGGACCGGGGGGCTGACCTCGGGGCCCGCCAGCGACCTCGCGGTGCTGGTGGACGCGGTCGTGGAGGCCACCCGGATGCTGGGCGTGCAGGAACAGCCCAGCCCGTGGCTGCCGCCGCTGCCCACCGGCATCGTGCTGGAGCCCCCCGTCCGGCCCTCTGGCCGGCCCTCTCCGGCGCTCTCCGGGGACGGGTACGCGACGGGTGAGGAGGAGGTGCCGCCGCTGCCGTTCGGGATCACCGACCTGCCGTGGGCGCAGGGGCGGCGGTCGCTGGTGCTGGACCCGGCGCACGGTGGGCACCTGCTGATCGCGGGGACGGCCCGGACGGGGCGGTCCACGGCGCTGCGGACCATCGCGGGGTCGATCGCGGCGCACGCCTCGCCGCGCGACGTGCACGTGCACGCCATCGACTGCGGGTCCGGGGCGCTGCTGCCCCTGGTGGCGCTGCCGCACTGCGGGGCCGTGGTGACGCGCGACCAGCTCGACCGGGTGGAACGGCTGCTCACCCGGCTGCGGGCCGAGATCGGGCGCAGGCAGCAGGTGCTCGCCGAGGCCGGGTACGCGTCGCTGGCCGAGGCGCGGGCCGCCGGGCGGCGCGACCCCGGGGGGACGGCGCCGCGCATGCCGTGGCTGGTGCTGCTGCTGGACCGGTGGGAGGGGTTCGCCGCCGCGTTCGAGGGCTACGACTACGGACGGCTGCTGGAGGCGCTGATGCAGCTCCTGCGGGAAGGGCCGGCCGTGGGGCTGCGGGCCGTGGTGACCGCCGACCGGTCGGGGCTGCTCGGCCAGATCTCCACGCTTTTCGAGGACCGGCTGATCATGCGGCTGGCCGATCCCGCCGACTACGGGCTGGCCGGGCTGCCCGCGCGGGGGCTGCCGTCCGTGATGCCTCCCGGGCGGGCGGTGTCGGTCGGCGAGCAGGGGGTCGTGGAGAGCCAGATCGCGCTGCTGTCCGAGGACCCGTCCGGGCCCGCGCAGGTCGCGGAGCTTCAGGCGCTGGCCAGGGCCGCCGCCGAACGCCACGCCGCTCCCCGCGGGCTGCTCCGCGTGGACGCCCTGCCCATGCGGGTCACCGCCGCGCAGACCCTCGACCTCGCGCCCGGCTTCAGCCCGCCGTCGCCGCTGTGGGCCCTGCTCGGCGCCGGGGGCGACTCCCTCGCTCCCCTCGGGGTCGACCTGCTCGGCCAGGGGCCCGCCGCCGTGGTCGCCGGGCCCGCCCGGTCCGGCCGTTCCTCCGCCCTGCTGACCGCCGCCCGGTCCCTGCTCGACCGCGGCACCCCCGTCGTCGTCGTAGCACCCCGCCGGACGCCGCTGCGTGACCTCGCCGACGCTCCCGGCGTCCTCGCCGTCCTCGGCCCCGACGGAGACCTCTCCGCCGCCGTCGCCGCCCACGACCGCTACGTCGTCATCGTCGACGACGCCGAGCTCATCTCCCCCGACTCCCCCCTCGGCCAGTCCCTCGAGACCACCCTCCGCACCGCCCGCGACGCCGACCACGCCCTCCTGATCGCCGGCACCACCGGCGACCTCGCCACCGCCTACCGAGGCTTCACCGCCGAAGCCCGCAAAACCCGCACCGGCCTACTCCTCTCCATCCAAAGCCCCGCCGACGGCGACCTCTTCACCATCCGCCTCCCCCGAGGCACCGTAGGCGGCCCCCCCGGCCGCGGCCTATTGGTAATCTCCGGCACCCCCACCCCCATCCAAACCGCCCTAACCCCCTAACCCTCCACACCCCAGCACCCTCCACGCCCAAGCCCTCTCCACCCAAACCCTCTCCACCCAAACCCTCTCCACCCAAACCCTCTCCACCCCCAGGCGCCCTCCCCATCCACGCCCACGCCGGTGCCGGTACCCCCCCACCCCTTCCACGCCCCCAGACGCCATCCGTGCGGCTCCCTCTTAACGGCGCCGGAGCGGCGGGACGTGGTACGGCGAACCCGGCGCCGCTGTACGGCGAGAAACCCGCCACGGGTCACCGCTCCAGGAATAGCTGACGTCAAGGGACCAAAGGACATCAAACCCGCTCCGGCCAGGGTGGATGGACCCACCCGTTGTCGATTACCACCATGCCGACCACAGCCCACCCGATCCACGGCGTCCCCCATCACCGCACGTAGACGTGACCTGGACCCCACCCCCGAGGGCGGGCGCCCTCTGTCGATCACCACCATGCCAACCACAGCCCACCCGATCCACGGGTGTTCCATCACCGCAACGCGGACGTGACCTGGACGCCACCCCGCAGGGGCGGGCGCCCTCGCGATCTACTTCTCACCCGTCGCGTCATCCGGCCAAGGCCGACGGCCGGGATGCGGTGTGGCGCCTCCGGCGGCGCTGGAACTCTGTCGCCACCGCTTGACCGCCCGGCGAGGTTCGTCCTACCGGCGGCGGGACGGTGCGGCGAACCCGGTGCCGCCGTACGGCGAGAACCCGCCACGGGCCTCCAGACCAGGGATAGCCGACGTCAGGGAACGACGACGTTAAAACCATCTCCGGCTGGGGTGGACGGACCCACCCGTTGTCTATTACCACCATGCCGACCACGGCCCACCCGATCCACGGCGTGTCCATCACCGCACGTGGACGTGACCTGGACGCCACCCCCGCGAGGGCGGACGCCCTCTGTCGATCACCACCATGCCAACCACAGCCCACCCGATCCACGGCGTCCCCATCACCACACGTGGACGTGACCTGGACGCCACCCCGCAGCGGCGGGCGCCCTCTGTCGATCACCACCATGCCAACCACAGCCCACCCGATCCACGGGTAATCCATCACCGCACGTGGACACACCCCGCGACGGATGGGTGCTCGGGGGCCCGGTGACGCCCCGAAAGCCCTGTCGGTGACGTCCCGTCAGGTGGTGTGATTTCCCGTGGTTGTGATCATGAATGCGCCGCCCTCGGTGCCAAGCGGCGAGCCATCGACACGCTTCACGAAGATCCCCAGGAGGTACACCACTTCAGGGGACGTCACCGCCCTGTCTCCCATGGCTCGGCCACCCCACCGCCCGTGAGGTCCGTCTTAACGGCGCCGCTCGCGGGGTGGTGTCCACGTGCGGTGATGGATACGCCGTGAATCGGGTGGGCTGTGATCGGCATGGTGGGTGTCGACAACGGGTGGGTCCATCCACCCCAGCCGGAGATGGTTTGGACGTTTTTGATCCCTTGATGTCAGTTATCTCTGGTCTCGGTGACCCGTGGCGGGTTCTCGCCGTATCAGGGTGCCGCCGGGACCACCGGGACGCCTGCCGGGCGGCGGGACATAGTGCGGCGAACCCGGCGCCACCGGACGGCGGTTGACCTAATCCCTCTTCCGTTACCCGCACGGGGTGTCCTCCCCGAACGGACATCACCTCGGCGGTCGCCCTGGTCGGCGCCGCGACGGCGAAACGCGGTACGGCGAACCCGGCTCCGCCGTACGTCCCCGGCGGCGCCCTAGTGATCCCGGCGGGCGTCCCTGCGGTGAAAGCTTCACCTACGAGCGCGGGTGCCCCTGCGGTCGATCTCCGTCCCCGCCAGGGCCATCCAGCCATGACTCAGTGGCCAGGATGTCCCGAGATGCAGTCGGCGGAGTGAGAGGCGGAAGGTCGCTTGGTGGTCAGCCGCAGTCCTGGCCGCCGTCGTCGGGGCGGAAGCATTCGATGGGGCCGCCGAAGGTTGAGGTGATTTTGAAGGACATGCCGGGGAGGAGGGGGACGACGGCTACAGCGGCGCCTTCTACGGTGACGCCGCGCTGGTCGCCTTTCTCCCAGGCGCGGACGCCTACGCCTTGGAGCATCTTGGGGCCTACGGCGCGGACGATGGACCGGGCCTTGGCTTCGGCGGCGCTCTGCCAGCCGCTGCTGTCGGCTCCGGCGGCGCGGGCGATCCGGGCGCCTTCGCGGGCGGCGGCGTCCGCGACCTGCCTGCCGTGGAACACCAGGGCCAGCTGGACCACCAGCAGGATCACGATGAGCACGACGGGCATGATCATCGCCAGCTCGATGGCGGACGCCCCGCGATCAGAGGACGCGCCGGCCCGGCCGGAGGCGCGGGAGCGGGCGATCGGGAACACCCTGCGTTCGGCGGGAGCGCCGCGACCAGCAGGTACCCCACCTACCGCGGGCGGCCCACCCGTAATGGACACCCCACCCTCAACGGACACCCCCTTGTCCGCGGACATCCCACCCTCAGCGGACAATCCAAAGTCAGCGAGCACCCCACCGCCGGTCAGCGGGCCACCGTCAACGAACAACTCGCCCTTGGCGGACGTCCCGCCCCCAGCGGACACCCCACCGCCGGGTAGCGGGGCGCCGTCAACGGACGCCCCACCGTGAACGGACAACGCCCCCTTAGCGGACGTCCCACCCTCAGCGGACACCCCACCGCCGGGTAGCGGGGCGCCGTCAACGGACGCCCCACCGTGAACGGACAACGCCCCCCTAGCGGACGTCCCACCCTCAGCGGACACCCCGCCACCGGGTAGCGGGCCGCCGTCAACGGACGTCCCGCCGTCAACGGACGCACCGTCGGCGGTGGGTGTCCCACGCTGAGAGGGCGGCTCGTCGGCGGTTGGTGCGTCACGATTCGTAGGGCCGTGTTGGGAGCAGGGCCTCGGCGTGGGGAGGGTGGGGTGGGGGCGCCGGCCGGGTGGGGGGCCCGGCCGGGTGGGGGTGGGGGGCATGGGGAACGGGGCTAGCGGGTTGCGGACTCGATGTTGCCGCGGTAGGTGGTGATTATGCGGGAGGCTTCGGCGAGTTCTTCGGACATGCGCTGGAAAGCCTGCCGGTAGTTCTGCCAGGCGCCGCTGAAGCGGACGGCGCCGGGGCCGGTCCAGGCGGTGCCGACCTTGGCCGCTTCGCGGTCCAGGGCCGCCATGGTCTGGCGCACCTGCTCTGCCTGCTGGGTGAACTGGGCGGCCATGTTCTGCATCTCGGCGGGGTCGCCCCCGAGCAAACTCTGGCTCATGCCGGTCTCCTTCCGGATGGTCTGCATGACAGGGGGTAGCCAAACGCACTCACCTTAGACGTCAAGGCGGCCCCTCGCACGGGTTATGCCCACTGGTTATCGAGCGTGATCGCCCCACCCGGACCCCGTCCGAATGCAATCAGGGAACGAAACGTCCGGGTAAGTGCTCGCGGCCGATCAGAGGGCGCCTAAACTCCTGGGAGGCCCACCGGGCCTTTTCACAGGGAAAGGGACGACCTCGGTGCAGAAGGTCCTGATCGCCAATCGCGGCGAGATAGCGGTGCGGATCGCCCGCGCATGCAAGGACGCCGGCCTCGCCGGCGTCGCGGTGTACGCCGAGCAAGACCTCGACGCGCTGCATGTGCGCATGGCGGACGAGGCGTACGCCCTTGGCGGCCAGTCGCCCGCCGAGACATACCTGGACATCGGCAAGTTGCTCCGCATCGCCGCAGAGGCGGACGCGGACGCGGTCCACCCGGGGTACGGCTTCCTCGCGGAGAACGCCGACTTCGCCCAGGCGGTCATCGACGCCGGGCTCACCTGGATCGGGCCGCCACCGGCCGCGATCACGGCGCTCGGCGACAAGGTGGCGGCGCGCCACATCGCCCAGCGTGTCGGAGCGCCGCTGGTCGCGGGCACCGCCGACCCGGTGTCGGGTGTGGACGAGGTCGTCGCGTTCGCGGCGGAGCACGGCCTGCCCGTGGCGATCAAGGCCGCGTTCGGCGGCGGCGGGCGGGGGCTCAAGGTGGCCCGCACGATGGAGGAGATCCCCGACCTGTACGAGTCGGCGGTGCGCGAGGCCGTCACCGCGTTCGGCCGGGGCGAGTGCTTCGTCGAGCGCTACCTCGACCGGCCCCGGCACGTCGAGACGCAGTGCCTGGCCGACGCGCACGGCAACGTCGTGGTGGTCTCCACCCGCGACTGCTCGTTGCAGCGGCGGCACCAGAAGCTCGTCGAGGAGGCCCCCGCGCCGTTCCTCACCCCCGAGCAGCGCGACGTGCTGTACACCTCGTCCAAGGCCATCCTGCGCGAGGCCGGGTACGTCGGCGCGGGCACCTGCGAGTTCCTGATCGGCCAGGACGGCACCGTGTCGTTCCTGGAGGTCAACACCCGTCTGCAGGTCGAGCACCCGGTCAGCGAAGAGGTCACCGGCATCGACCTCGTGCGCGAGATGTTCCGCATCGCGGGCGGCGAGGCGATCGGCTACGACGACCCCGAGGTGCGCGGGCACTCCATCGAGTTCCGGATCAACGCCGAGGACGCGGGGCGCAACTTCCTGCCCGCGCCGGGCACCCTGTCCGCCATGCGCGTGCCCTCTGGGCCGGGCGTGCGGCTGGACGCGGGCTACGAGGCGGGCATGACCGTACCGCAGTCCTTCGACTCCCTGGTGGCCAAGCTCGTCGTGACCGGCCGCACCCGCACCGAGGCGCTGGAGCGGTCGCGCCGCGCCCTGGACGAGTTCGTCATCGAGGGCATGCCCACCGTCCTGCCGTTCCACCGGGCCGTGGTGACCGACTCGGCGTTCACGGCCGAGCCGTTCACCGTCCACACCCGGTGGATCGAGACCGAGTTCAAGGGCGGCATCGAGCCGTACGCCGGCGAGGCCGCGACGGGCGAGGAGCCGGCCGAGCGCGAGCGGGTGGTCGTGGAGGTCGGCGGCAAGCGGCTGGAGGTCGTGCTGCCAGCCGGGGCCGCGACCGCGCGCCGCGGCACCGAGGCCAAGAAGCCGGCCCGCCGGGCCGGGGGCCGGGGCACCGCCGCGGCGGCGAGCGGGGACGCGCTCGTCAGCCCGATGCAGGGCACGATCGTCAAGGTCGCGGTGGCGGACGGCGACGCCGTGGCCGCCGGGGACACGATCGTGGTGCTGGAGGCCATGAAGATGGAGCAGCCGCTCACGGCCCACAAGGGGGGCACCGTCACCGGGCTGGCCGCCACCGTGGGGCAGACCGTCACGGCGGGTGCGGCCATCTGCGAAATAAAGGACGCCTGATCCACTCCCGGCCGGGAATCGGTCCGGATGAAGATACGGTGGCTTTCGAGGAACCCTGAGGACCCGCCGTTCGTCCTGTAGGGCGAAGGAGGCATACAGCCGTGACCAAAATCATGACGCGCCGTGCCGCAGCCACCGTCGTGGCGATGCTGGCCGGCTTGTTGGCGTTGCTGGCGTCGCCGACGGCCGCGCTGGCGGCGGCGCCGCCCGATCCGGCCACCGTGGTGGCCGCCTGGAAGAGCAGCGACCCCCTCTACGTGGGCCCCGGGGTGACGCTCTCCTCGGACGACCTCGGCAAGATCAGGGACGCGCTGGAAGGCGCGAGCAGCAAGATCTACGTCGCGGCGCTCGCCGACGGCTCGATCCCGGACAACGCCGCGGCGGGGCCGTACCTCACCGCGCTCGGCCGGGAGCTCAGCGCGGCGGGCCGATCGCGGGCCACGGTGGCGCTGCTGGACGGCAACAGCCTGTTCGCCGGGTCGAGCGCCATCCGTAAGACCGGCCTGGCCGGGCAGCTGGCCGAGGCGTCGGTCGCCAACAACCAGGACCTGACCACCGGCATGCAGGACTTCGTGAACCGCGTCGACAAGGCCGTCAAGGGTGACACCCGGGGCGCGCTCGAGACCGGCAGCGCGGCAGGTGGCGGCGGCGGTGGCGGGGTGCTGATCGGCATCCTGGTGCTGGCGCTGGCCGGTGGGCTCGGCATCTTCTTCTACGCTCGCAAGAAGAAGCGCCAGCGGGAGGCGCGGGAGGCCGCCGAGCTGGCCGCCGTCCGGCAGACCGTGGAGGAGGACGTCACCAAGTTCGGTGAAGAGATCACCGCGCTGGACCTCGACGTCAAGTTCGCCGAGAACCCCGCCAAGGGGCAGGACGACTGGCGCAACGCCCTCGACGCCTACGAGCGGGCCAAGAACGAGCTGGCGGCCGTCAAGCGCGCCGACCAGCTGCGCGGCGTCACCTCCATCCTCGAAGAGGGTCGGTACGCCCTGGCGTGCGTCAAGGCCCGGGTGAGCAACGAGCCGGTGCCCGAGCGGCGCGCCCCCTGCTTCTTCAACCCGCAGCACGGCCCGTCCGTCCGCGACGTCGCCTGGGCGCCGCCCGGCGGGGCCCCGCGCAACGTCCCGGCGTGCGCCATGGACGCCCAGCGCGTCGACCAGGGCTTCGACCCGCAGATGCGCGAGGTCATGGTGGACGGCCAGCGCCGCCCGTACTGGGACGCCGGCCCCGCCTACGCCCCTTACGCGTCTGGCTACTACGGCGGCTTCGGCGGCGACCTGATGACCGGCATGCTCATCGGCACCCTCCTCGGCAGCTCCTTCGGTGGCTTCGGCTACGGCGGCTACGGCGCGGGCTACGCCGAGGGCGCGAGCGACTTCGGCGGTGGCGGCGGCGGCGACTGGGGTGGCGGAGGCGACTTCGGCGGTGGCGGCGACTTCGGTGGCGGCGACTTCGGCGGCGGAGGCGACTGGTAACCCTCCCAAGGTCACGGCTCACCTCAAAAGCCCCGGCTCCCCGCCGGGGCTTTTGCCTTCCCGGGTGGGGAAAGTGATCCGCAAGGTGGGTGCAACCTCTCGTATATCAGGGGGTGTCAGACTGGCCCGAGTTCTTAGGAGGCTGCTTTGCGGGTGATTTCCCTGGTATTGGCGGGGGTTGTCGGGTTAGGGGTGGCCGCGGTGCCTTTGGCGGCGGAGGCCGCCGGTGCCGGGGTGGAGCGGGTGGGGGCGCCCTGCCGGCCGGGGTCGGGGCTCAAGTTGCGGGGGAAGGACTTCACGGGCGGGGCGGCCATTCCCCAGGATCTGCGGTGCGCGGATCTCACGGGGGCCCGGTTCGACGAGGTCGATCTGATTCAGAAGGATCTGACGGGGGCGCTGCTCAGGGACGCTTCGTTCAAGGAGGCGGATCTCACGCAGGCCCGGCTGGAGTACGCCGATCTTCGGGGAGCCAATTTCTCGGACGCCGATCTCGGGCAGATGCATGCCAAGCATGCCGATCTGCGGGGGGCGGTGCTCGAAGGGGCGGAGGGGTCGCAGGCCGAGTTCCCGCACGCGGATCTGACGGGGGCGGTGCTGCGGCGGGCCGAGCTCACGCAGGCCGACTTCACGGACGCGACGCTGGTCAAGGCGGATCTCACCGAGGCCAAGCTCGGGCAGGCGGACGCGCGTAAGGCGGACTTCACGGGGGCGAAGCTGCCGGAGGCCGAGCTGGGACAGGCGCACCTGGAGTTCGCGGTGCTGAAGAACACCGACCTCACCGAGGCGGAGTTCACGCAGGCGGAGATGAAGGGCGCCGACCTGCACGGCGCCAAGGTGGAGCAGGCGTCCTTCACCCAGGCCGACGACCTGGACCTCACCGGGGCGCTCGGCACGCCGGAGGACGTGCCCGACGACGCGAAGGGCAGCACGTCCGACCTGCCCGAGGAGACGGACGAGTCGAGCGACCCCGCGCAGAGCACCGGCGACGGCTCCCATCGCGGCGGGCCGAACATCGGGATCATGCTGGCGGTGCTCAGCGGCGTGGGCCTGTTGCTGACGCTGGTCTTCTGGGGCACGACACACCGCCGAAGGCTGGAGAAGTCGGCGCGGTTCGCCGCCGCCCGCAGGTCCGCCGAGGAGGACGTGACCCGGCTCGGTGAGGCGATCGACGCCCTGGACTTCGACTATCAGATCCACCACGCGACCGACGGCGGCAGCGGCGACCAGGACTGGCGCGCCGCGCTGGACGCCTACGAGGCGGCCCGCCACGGCCTCTCGGTGGCCCGCTCGATGCCGGAGCTGGCCCCGGTGGCGCACGCCGTCCACCACGGCCACCAGGCCCTCGGCCGGATGCGCGCCCGCCTGCGGTGAGCGGCGGTCAGATCACCGTGGCGGTCGGCAGCATGAGACGGCGGGCCGCCTCGGTGATGGAGCCGGACAGGGACGGGTAGACCGCGAAGGTGTGGGCGAGCTGGTCCACGGTGAGCCGGTGCTGGACGGCGAGGGACAGCGCGAGGATCAGCTCGGACGCCCGCGGGGCGACGATCACGCCGCCGAGGATGATGCCGGTGTGCGGGCGGCAGAACAGCTTCACGAAGCCGTCGTGGAAGCCCTGCATCTTGGCCCGCGCGTTGGTGGCGAGCGGCAGCTTGACGACGTTCGCCTCCACCTCCCCGGCCTCGACCTGCCGCTGCGCGACACCCACGGCGGCGATCTCGGGGTCGGTGAAGATGGTGGACGCCACTGTGGCCAGCCGCAGCGGCTGGACGGCCTCCCCCAGCGCGTGCCACACGGCGATCCGGCCCTGCATGGCCGCCACCGACGCGAGCATCAGCACCCCCGTGCAGTCGCCGGCCGCGTAGACGCCGGTCGCCGAGGTGCGGGACACCTTGTCGACCTGGACGAACCCGCCCCGGTCCAGCGTCACCCCCGCCTCCTCCAGCCCGATGCCCGAGGTGTTGGGCACCATGCCGACGGTCATGAGGCAGTGGCTGCCCTCGGCCGTCCGCCCGTCCTCCAGCGTGACCACGACCCCGTCGGCGGTGCGCTTGACCGACGACGCCCGGGAGCGGCCCATGACGTTCATGCCGCGGCGGCGGTAGACGTTCTCCAGCACCTCGGCGGCGTCGGCGTCCTCGTTGGGCATCATGCGGTCCCGGGAGGACACCAGCGTGACCTCCGAGCCGAGCGAGCGGTACGCGCCGGCGAACTCGGCGCCGGTGACGCCGGACCCGACGACGATCAGGTGTTCGGGCAGCTCGTCCAGGTCGTACAGCTGGCGCCAGGTGAGCACGCGCTCGCCGTCCGGCTCGGCGCCGGGCAGCACGCGGGGGGTCGCGCCGGTGGCGACGATCACGACGTCGGCCTGGATGGCGCGGTCGCCGGCCTTGACGACGCGGGGGTCCACCAGGCGCCCCGGGGCGTTGACGATCTCGACGCCCTCGGCGACCAGGCGGGCCGCGATGTCGGCGGACTGCGCGCGGGCGAGTTCTTTCACGCGTTTGTTCACGAGCGGCATATCGGCCAGCGCGCCGCCCACGTCGCCGTCCGGCCCGCCGGTGAAATGCACGCCCAGCGAGGAGGCGTCCAGCAATGCCTGTTTGCGGACGGAAGTGGCGATCATGGTTTTGGACGGCACGCAGTCGGTGAGCACGCAGGCGCCCCCCGGGCCCTCGCGTTCGACCACGGTGACCTCGCCCCCGAGCTGAGCCGCGACCAGTGCCGCCTCGTATCCACCGGGTCCGCCGCCAATGATCACAATCTTCGTCACATACCCCATTGTCCCGCATGCCGTCAGGTGCCTGGCGAGGTATGGCCGATGAGAAGCAGAGCAGACCGGTAAAAGCTCGAATTTTGCCGAAAAAACCCCTACAAATCCCCGGGTTTGCGCCGCGATCGCGGGAAGATCGACACGCCTGGCGCGCATGTCGTGACCTCCTGATCAACCGTCAGGCGGATCTTGGATTACTCTAGTGTGCCGTGCCGGTTTACGCCGCCTATGGCAGCAACATGGACCCGAAGCAGATGGCCCAGCGGGCCCCTCACTCGCCCATGCGCGGGACGGGCTGGTTGCAGGGCTGGCGCCTGACCTTCGGCGGGGAGGACGTCGGCTGGGAGGGCGCGCTCGCCACCATCGCCGAGGACTCCGAGGAGCACGTCTTCGTCGTCCTCTACGACGTCCCCGAATGGGACGAGGCCACCCTCGACCAGTGGGAGGGCGCCGTCCTCGGCCTCTACCACAAGGTCAAACTCCGCGTGGCCACCCTGGACGGCGAGGTGGTCGCCTGGTTCTACGTCCTGGACGACTACGAGGGCGGCCTCCCTTCCGCCCGCTACCTCGGCATACTGGCCGACGCCGCCGAGAAGGCAGGCGCCCCGGACGACTACGTCCGCGACCTACGCGGCCGCCCGTGCACATCCATCGGCGAATGATCCGTTTCTGCTGAATAATGCGGGAATGATCCGGCGCAAGGCCCTCGCTGCCGTGGTGCTGCTTCTGGTCGTGTCGATCAGCGGGTGCGGCGACCCGTTCGGGGCCCTCACGGGGAAGACGTTCTACACGGTCAGAAGCGGGAGCATGGAGCCGACGCTGAAAGAGGGCGCCTCGGTGCGGGTCGCCCTCACGGACGTCTACCAGCCGAAGGTGGGGGACGTCGTCGTCGTGAGCACCCCTGAGTCGTGGGGCTGGGACGGGAGACCCATCTTCAGCAGGGTGCTCGGCGTCCCCGGCGGGACGGTCCGGTGCTGCGACGACCACGGCGTGCTGCTGGTGAACGGGAAGCCGCTCGACGAGCCGTACCTCCATCCGGATCCGGAGTTCCGGATGTTCGGCACGGTGGCCGTCCCGGTGGGCCGCATCTGGGTCATGGGCGACAATCGGAACCAGGCCGTCGACTCCCGTTACTACCACCGCGAGCTGGGGGACGGCACCGTCCCCGTGGCGAACGTGATCGGCGTCCTCGATCAAGAGTGAGTCGTCGTCCACAGGCGCGGGTGGTCGTGAGCCGATCGTTAAGTGCGGGTTGTAGCCTCGGTTGCCGTGAGTACAGACGCGTATGAGGTGGCGGCGGAGGCGGCCGGGAGGCTTCGGGAGCTGACCGGGGTCGAGGCGTTCGATGTGGCGCTGGTGCTGGGGTCGGGGTGGGTGCCGGCGGCGGATGCCATCGGGCGGACCATCAGCGAGCATTCGGTGACCGATTTGCCGGGGTTCGCCGCGCCGGCGGTGGCGGGGCACTCGGGGCGGGTGCGGGCGGTGGAGACCGCGGCGGGGCGGCACGCGCTCATCTTCATGGGGCGGACGCACCTGTACGAGGGCCGCGGGGTGGAGCCGGTCGTGCACGGGGTGCGGACGGCGGTGGCGGCCGGGGCGTCGACGGTGGTACTGACCAACGCGGCCGGGGGGCTGCGGCCGGAGACGCAGAAGGTCGGGGAGCCGGTGCTGATCGGTGACCACATCAACCTGACCGGGGCCAACCCGATCACCGGGGCCACGTTCATCGACCTCACCGAGGTGTACTCCCGGCGGCTGCGCGACCTCGCCCGCGAGGTGGACCCCTCGCTGGCCGAGGGGGTGTACGTCGCGTTCCGCGGGCCGACGTACGAGACGCCCGCCGAGATCCGCATGCTGCGCACGCTGGGCGGCGACCTGGTGGGCATGTCCACCGTGCTGGAGGCCATCGCGGCGCGCGAGGCCGGGGCCGAGGTGCTCGGCGTCTCGCTGGTGACCAACCCCGGCGCGGGGCTGGTGGGCGAGCCGCTGAACCACGAGGAGGTCCTGGCGGTGGGCCGGTCGACGGCGGCGCGCATGGGCGTCCTGCTCGGGAAGGTCGTCGGCAAGCTGTGACGACGGTGGAGACGCTGCGGGAGCGGGCCGAGGCGTGGCTGGGCCAGGACCCCGACCCGGTCACCCGGGAGGAACTCCGGGAGATCCTGGCCGGCCGGGACGAGGCGGCGCTGGCCGACCGGTTCGGCGCCAAGCTGGAGTTCGGGACGGCCGGGCTGCGCGGGGAGCTCGGCGCCGGGCCGAACCGGATGAACCGCGTGACGGTGATGCGGGCCGCGGCGGGGCTGGCGGCCCGGCTCGGGGCCGGGCGGCATGTGGTGATCGGGTATGACGCGCGGCACATGTCCGCGACGTTCGCCCGGGACTCGGCCGCGGTGCTGACCGGGGCGGGGCTGCGGGTGTCGCTGATGGCGGAGCACTGGCCGACACCGGTGCTGGCGTTCGCGGTGCGGCGGCTCGGGGCCGACGCGGGGGTCATGGTGACGGCGTCGCACAACCCGCCCAGGGACAACGGCTACAAGGTCTACTGGGGAGACGGGGCGCAGATCGTGCCACCGCTGGACCAGGAGATCTCGGCGGCCATCGACGCGGTGGGGCCGGTGGACCGGCTGCCCCTCGGCGAGGGCTGGGAGACGCTGACCGACGCGGCGATCGTGGAGCCGTATCTCGGCGCGGTGACGTCGCTGCCACTCGGGTCCGCCCGGGATCTGACAGTGGTCTACACGCCGATGCACGGCGTGGGCGGGGCCCTGCTGCTGCGGGCCTTCACGGCGGCGGGGTTCGCCGAGCCGTCCCCGGTGGCCGAGCAGTTCACGCCGGACCCGGACTTCCCCACGGTGGCGTTCCCCAACCCCGAGGAGCCGGGGGCGATGGATCTGGCGCTGGACCTCGCCGCGCGCGCCGGGGCCGACCTGATCATCGCCAACGACCCCGACGCCGACCGGTGCGCGGTGGGCGTGCCGCTGGGGGACGGCTTCCGCATGCTCACCGGGGACGAGGTGGGCGGGCTGCTCGGCGAGTACGTCATCACCCGGACCACGGCACCCGGCCGGCTGGTGGCCGCGTCCATCGTGTCGTCGTCCCTGCTCGGCAAGATCGCCGTCGACCACGGCGTCCGGCACGCCGAGACGCTCACCGGCTTCAAGTGGATCGTGAAGGCCGGGGAGGGCCTCGTCTTCGGCTACGAGGAGGCACTCGGCTACAGCGTTGGCTCCGACGAGGGGCTGCCCGTCCGCGACAAGGACGGCATCGGCGCGGCCCTCATGGTCGCGGCGCTGGCGGCGTCCGCCAAGCGGGAGGGCCGGACACTGTCCGACCTGCTCGACGACCAGGCCGTCCGCTACGGCCTGCACGCCACCGCGCAGCTGTCGGTGCGCGTCGCCGACCTCTCCCTCATCACCGGCGCCATGTCCCGCCTGCGCGCCACTCCCCCGATGGAACTGGCCGGCCGTGCCGTCCTGTCCGCCGACGACCTCAGCACAGGTCTGGACGGCCTCCCGCCCACCGACGGCCTCCGCTACCGGCTCTCCGGCGACGCCCGCGTCATCATCCGCCCGTCCGGCACCGAGCCGAAGCTGAAGTGCTACCTGGAGGTCGTCGTCCCGGTCCCCGCCCGCGAGGCAGTCCCGAGCGCCCGTGACCAGGCCGCCCACGACCTCGGCACCCTGAAGGACGCCCTGGCGACGCTCCTGGCCCTCTGACCGCCCCGGGAGGTCAGGCGGTGATGAGGGCCGCGATCACCAGGACCAGGGCGGCTGCCAGGGCACCCAGGGCCGACGGGGACCATGTGGCGGTCATCGGGGCGCGGTCGCCGGGGACGCGGGACTTCTTGGTGGCGGTCTCCGTCAGCTGCTGGGCGACCCAGTCGGCGTGGGTCCGGCCGGTGAAGGCGCGGGCGGCGGTCTGCTCGGCCTTGGGCAGGACGGGCTGGGTCTGGTAGCGGCCGGACGTGGCGGGGACGGCGGTGCCCCGGCGGGTGGCTTTGGCGCGTTCCCGGGCGGAGGCCTGGGGGGTCCAGCAGCGGATCGACTCGTCGCCGGAGTCGATGATGATGGCGTGGGAGACGTGGATGTTGTCCACGGCCTTCCAGGGGATGAAGACGTTGCGGAGCGGGTTGCGGACCAGGATGCCGTCCTCGCGCGGGAGGATGCCGGGGCGCAGGCAGCCGATGAAGACGGCGGCGGTGAGGACGGCGAGGACCGCGCCCGCGACCAGCGCGGACGGGATGCGGCCGTTGAGGACAAGGTCGACGGCGTTGAAGGCGGCGAAGGCCACCCACAACCAGCCGAGGACCCACGCCGTCGTGGATCTGAAGATCTGTGGCTTCACGGCTCGCTCACCGACACCTCTCCGTTACGCGGGGCGTTCACCACGCTAACGCCTTGCTCCCGATGCTCAAGCCTGCCACTTGAGCTGCGCGAAGCCGGGCTTGATGACGCCGTTGATCAGGGCGAGTCGCTCGTCGAACGGCAGGAACGCGGACTTCATGGCATTGACCGTGAACCACTGCAGATCGTCCCACCCGTACCCGAACGCGTCGACCAGCCCGGCGAACTCCCTGGACACACTGGTGTCACTCATCAGCCGGTTGTCGGTGTTGACGGTGACGCGGAAGTACAGCCGCCGCAGCAGCCCGATCGGGTGCTCCGCCAGCGAGGTCGCCGCGCCGGTCTGCAGGTTGGACGTCGGGCACATCTCCAGCGGGATCCGCATGTCCCGCACGTACGCGGCGAGCCGCCCGAGCTTGGCCGTGCCGTCCGAGGCGACCTGGATGTCGTCGATGATGCGCACCCCGTGCCCGAGGCGGTCGGCGCCGCACCACTGGATGGCCTGCCAGATGGACGGCAGCCCGAAGCCCTCGCCGGCGTGGATGGTGAAGTGGGAGTTCTCCCGCTGGAGGTACTCGAACGCGTCCAGGTGCCGGGTGGGAGGGTACCCGGCCTCGGCGCCCGCGATGTCGAACCCGGCCACCCCCACGTCGCGGTACCGCACGGCGAGCTCGGCGATCTCCATGGACCTGGCCTGGTGGCGCATCGCGGTGAGCAGGCTGCTCACCCGGATCCCGCGTCCCTCCGACCCCTGCCGAAAGCCGTCGAGCACGGCCTGCACCACCTGGTCGAGGCTGAGCCCCCCCGAGGTGTGCAGCTCGGGCGCGTACCGCACCTCGGCGTACACGACGCCGTCGTCCGCGAGGTCCTCGGCGCACTCGGCCGCGACCCGCACCAGCGCCTCGCGGGTCTGCATGACCCCGACGGTGTGCGCGAACGTTTCGAGGTACCGCTCCAGGGACCCGGAGTCGGACGCCTCACGGAACCACGCGCCGAGCGCGGCGACGTCCGTCGTGGGCAGTTTGTCGTATCCGGTCTCCCGGGCGAGGTCGACGATCGTTTCCGGACGCAGGCCACCGTCGAGATGGTCGTGCAGGAGTACTTTCGGGGCCTTGCGGATCTCGGCGAGGGTGGGCTGCTGTGTCATCGCAACATCGTACGGACTCCGGGAGCCCCCGCGCCGCACGGCGTCCCCGTCAGGCGCGCTGGTGCGCGATGTCGATGACCAGCCGCGTCGGATCCTTCTGCTCGAACACCCGGAACCCGGCCCGGTGCCGCAGCGCGATGGCGACGGTGACGACCGCCTCGAAGTCCCCCACGGGCACGACGCTGCGCACGTTGGCGAGCTCGGAGTTCAGCACCGGCGTCCGCCCGAGCGTGGGCTTCCCGCTCTCGGTGTGCGCGTTGGCGGGCGTGATGGTGACCTGCAGGAACGCACCGCCCTTGAGCGGCACGACCTCCCCGGACCCGTCCTGGACGACCTGCCGCACCCAGTCGACGGTGTATCCGGTCCGCGCCCCCTTCAGGTCGATGACCACGCGGTCGAAGCCCCCGCCGTCGTGCGCGGCCGACCGCAGGCCGGTGACCAGGGGAGGGTTCTCCGGAGTCCGGCTCACCTTGACCTGCTTGGTCCCCGTGGGCGCGGGCAGCCCGGTGACGGTGGAGGAGGGGGTCGTCGACCCGGACGGCGTCGCCGGGATCGTGCTGGCCGACACGGTGGGCTCCGAAGTGGGACTCGGCGCCTCCGGCGACGGCGCGACGGTCACCGTCGCGGTCGCCGTCGCCTCGGGCGACCCGGGACCACCACCACCGCAGCCGGCGAGGAACACAAGGGGGACAAGAGCGACGACAGCGAGCCTGTTCATGGGAACCTCGGCTTCCTCGGCGGGGTGCCACCTACTCGTTTGATGCGGAGCATGCCTCAGAGGTTCACCGGGAAACCCGACCGGACGGAAACCTATCGCCGAGGTCCGTCGGGGACGCTCAGGAACCCGGCCTGTCGCCCTCCATCGCCGAGCGTAGTACGCCGACCATCATGGCCAGCTCGGTCAGCAGGCCCGACACGGTGGTGCGGTCGCCGCCGTTGATCGACACCATGCGGAGTTCCTCGGGTTTGGGGAGCTTCGACATGATCTCGGGGAGTGAGTGGATCAGTTTGGCCTGGAGGCTGGCGGGGGTCTGCTGGTTGTCGATGTCGGCGCGCATGCGTGCGCGTTCCACGTCGAGGAGGGCGCGCTCGTGGTCCGCCAGGGAGCGGGAGCGGGCCTGCTCCAGCTGGCCGTCGAGTTCCAGGCGCTTGAGTTCCTGCTCGCGTTCGATGCGGAGCCGGCCGGTCTCGGCCTCCTCGGCGTGGCGCTCGCGTTCCATGCGGAGCGCGTGGCGGGTGGTCTCGGTCTCCAGCTCGGCCACCGCTCTGGAGTCGTCGTGCTCGCGCTGGGTGCGGCGCAGGCGCTCGGCGACCTCGGTGTCGAACTGCCAGGCGTCGTTGCGGGAGCGCAGCTCGGCGAGTTCGCGCTCGTACTCCAGGCGCTGGGTCTCCTTGAGACGCTCGGCCGCCATCTCGCGCTGGGCGACCGCCTCTTCGGCCCGCAACTCGGCCAGCCGGGCGATCTGGCCCTGCTCGGCGCGGTAGGGCTTCTGCAGGTTCTCCCAGAGGCGGGACGAGCTGACGACGGCCTCTTTGATCTGGACGGTGACGATGCGCAGGCCGAGGCCCTGGTCGCTGTCGTCCTCGCCCTCGGCCACCGCGCGCAGGCGGGCGGTGAGCTCCTCGATGATGGGCTGCTTGTCGCTCAGCACATCGCGGACGCTCATGGTGGAGACCTTGTCCTTGATGGCCGCCTCCGCCTGCTCCCGCAGCTGGAGGTTGACGAGCCGCATCGGGTCCTCAGCGTCGCCGAAGTCCAGTTTGCGGTAGGCGATGGGGAAGGAGTGGATGATCCACTGCACGTAGCCCTGCACCAGCACGCCCTGAAGCTCGGCGCAGACGCAGTACGCGTTGATCAGGATGGTCTGGGTGGCGCCCGGCACCACCAGGAACGAGTCGGTGGAGGGGGTGTAGCGGAACGACACGCCGAGGCCGATGTGCAGGGGCTTCTCCCGGCCGCGCCGGGTGTGCACCACGAAGGCGTTCGGCGGGACGAGTACGTTCTTCCAGCGCCAGAAGCCGGTGATCCGTACGTCCACCGGCCCCGGCGTGGACTTCTCGTGGGCCGCTCCGCCGGGGGCCCGCTCGCGCCTGGCCGGTGGGCCCGCCGCGGGCGCCGGCGCTCCGGGGGCGGCGCGGCGTGCCCGGAGGTCGTCCTCGAGCACCGCCTGCTGCGCGACGACCCGCTGCAGATAGGTGTTGCCTTGGTCAGTGGTGCTCATCGTCCCCTCCGGCCCCACCTCGCGACTGCGGACGAGTCTCGCGTACGCCGCCGAACCACCGCAACCGGATTGCCACGCATGGTGAAGCCCCCTGGCGTCCCACACGCCAGGGGGCTTCGAACGGGTCGGACGGTCAGCTGGTCAGATGGTCTCCAGCACCTCTCTGGCCTCCTGGGGCGCCGGTGCCGCCGCCGGGGCGGTGGAGCGGGCCCGGATGAGGCCGGTGACGGCGATGCCGAGGCCGACGAGGGCCACGGCGGCGCAGACGGCGAACGACGAGCGGATGGTGTCCATGGTGACCGCGCCCCCGTGGGCGGTCGCCACGGCGGCCACGACGGCGAGGACGAGTGCCCCGCCCACCTGGCCGGAGGTGTTGAGGAGGCCGGAGGCCAGTCCCTGCTCGTCGTCGGCGACCCCCGCGGTGGCCTGGATGTTGAGGGACGGGAAGGACAGGCCGAAGGCAATGCCCAGCAGGGCCATGCCGGGGATGACCAGGGTGAGGGACGGGTCGGGGCCGGCGCCGAGGAAGACGCCGTAGCCGGCGGCCAGGCTGAGGGAGCCGATGGCGATCAGGCGGGCGGTGCCGAAGCGGTCGGCGAGGTCGCCCATCTTGGTGGAGGTGAGGGCGACGATCAGGCCCGCGGGCAGGAAGGCCAGGGCGGTGTGGAGGGCGGACCAGCCGAGGAGGTTCTGGAAGTACTGCATGGCGACGAACTGGAAGCCGACGTAGGAGCCGAACAGCACGACAAGGCCCAGGTTGGCGCGGACCAGCGGGGCGGAGCGCAGGATGCCGAAGCGGACCAGCGGGTGCTTGACCCGCAGTTCGACGGCGACGAACACGGCGAGCAGCGCGGCGGCTCCGGCGAGCCCGGCGAGCGTGGGGACCGAGACCCAGCCCGCTTCGGGGGCGCGCACGACGGCGAACACCAGCAGCAGCATGCCGAACGTGATGGTGGCGGCGCCGACCAGGTCGTATCCGCCGGTGGCGCGCTCCTCACCCGAGTGGCGCGGCAGCAGCGAGAAGCCCGCGGCGAGGGCGAGGAGGGCGACCGGGACCGGCATCAGGAAGGTCCAGCGCCAGCCGATCTCGGTGAGGAGGCCGGACAGCACGAGGCCGAGGGAGAAGCCGCTGGCGCCGCAGGCGGTGAAGATGCTGAGGGCGCGGTTGCGCGCGGGGCCCTCGGCGAACGTCGTGGTGATGATGGACAGGGCGGCGGGCGCGGTGAAGGCGGCGCTGATGCCCTTGACGAACCTGGCCACGATGAGCAGGCCGCCGTCGTCGACCACTCCGCCGAGCAGGGAGGCGACCGCGAAGACGCCGAGCGCGACGAGGAAGACCCGGCGGCGGCCGAGCAGGTCGGCGGTGCGTCCGCCGAGCAGCAGCAGGCCGCCGTAGCCGAGCACGTAGCCGCTGACGACCCACTGGAGCGTCGAGGTGGTCAGGCCGAGGTCGGCCTGGATGGACGGCAGCGCCACTCCCACCATCGAGACATCGAGCGCGTCTAGGAAGATCACAGCGCAGAGCACGGTGAGCGCGCCCCACAGGCGCGCGTCCCAGCGTTCGGCGTGAGATGAGAGGTTCATGGGGTGGGACATTACATGCACATGCATTCAATGCACAAGCAATTAATGCTGGTGCATCCAATGCGCACGCATGGTATAGTCCGGCCATGGACGACGACGTCGATGTGGTGGAGTCCTGGCGCCATCTGCTGGCCAGGCATGCCACGACCTGGTGTGCCCTTGATCGGGAACTCGGCGAGAAGCACGGCCTCGGCGTGAGCGACTTCGAGGTCCTGGACCACATGTGCGAGTCCGAGCACGGCAAATACCGCGTCCAGGAGCTGGCCGACACGGTTCACCTCAGCCAGAGCGCGCTGTCCCGGCTGATCTCCCGCCTGGAGAAGGCGGGCCTCGTCTGCCGGGACCACTGCATGGAGGACCGCCGGGGCGTCTTCGTCCGCATCACCGACGAGGGCCGCGCGCGCCGCGCGGAAGCCCTCCCCACCCACCGCGCCGTGCTGCGCTCGGTGGCGCCCGTCCCCCGCTGACCGCGCCGGACCCGCCCCGACGTCAGGCCGTGATGCGGTCGACGATCAGGGGAAGCAGGGACGGGTCGGCGGCGTCGCCCACCTCGTACGCGCCCTCCAGCGTCTCCAGTGCGCGGGCGAACTTACCCGGGTCCTCGGTGTGCAGGGTCAGCAGCGGCTGCCCCTGCTCGACGCGGTCGCCGGGCTTGGCGTGCAGCGTGATGCCGGCCGAGGCGGAGACCGAGTCCTCCTTGCGGGCCCGGCCCGCGCCGAGGCGCCACGCGGCCACCCCCACCTTGTACGCGTCCAGGCGGGACAGCACACCCGAGGCTGGCGCCGTGACCTGAGCGGACTCCGGGGCCTGCGGCAGCGGGGCGTCCGGGTCGCCGCCCTGGGCGGAGATCATGCGGCGCCAGGCGTCCATCGCCGAGCCGTCCTTCAGGGCGTCGGCGGGGTCCTTGCCGGTGACGCCGGCGGCGGCCAGCATCTCCCTGGCCAGGCGCACGGTCAGCTCCACGATGTCGGACGGGCCGCCGCCGGACAGGACCTCCACGGACTCCTCGACCTCCAGGGCGTGGCCCACGGCGAGGCCGAGGGGGCGGTCCATGGCGGTGAGCAGGGCGACCGTGGTGACGCCGTGGTCGGTGCCGAGGTCCACCATCGTGCGGGCCAGCTCGCGGGCGTCGTCCACGTTCTTCATGAAGGCCCCGGAGCCGACCTTCACGTCCAGCACCAGCGCCCCGGTGCCCTCGGCGATCTTCTTGGACATGATGGACGAGGCGATCAGCGGGATCGACTCCACGGTGCCGGTCACGTCGCGCAGCGCGTACAGCTTCTTGTCCGCGGGCGCGAGGCCGTCCCCGGCCGCGCAGACCACCGCGCCGGCCGACCGCAGCACGTCCAGCATCTCGTCGTTGGACAGCGACGCCCGCCAGCCGGGGATGGACTCCAGCTTGTCCAGCGTGCCGCCGGTGTGCCCGAGCCCGCGCCCGGACAGCTGCGGCACGTACGCCCCGCACGCCGCCACCAGGGGCGCCAGCGGCAGGGTGATCTTGTCGCCGACGCCTCCGGTGGAGTGCTTGTCGGTGGTCGGCCGGTCCAGCCCGGACCAGTCCATCCGCGACCCGGACCTGATCATCGCCTCGGTCCACTGGCCGATCTCGCGGCGGCTCATCCCGTTGAGCAGGATCGCCATGGCGAGCGACGCCATCTGCTCGTCGGCGATCACTCCCCGGGTGTAGGCGTCCACCACCCACGAGATCTGCTCGGCGGACAGCTCGTGGCGATCCCGCTTGGTGGTGATGACGTCGATCGCGTCCATAAGGTGTTCAGGCTCCGGGTCTGGGATGAGAGGTGTTCAGGCGCCGCGGGACAGGTCGTCCGGGCCGAAGGCGAACGGCAGGAGGTCCGCCATCCGCCACGGCCCCTCGGGCGTCTCCACGAGCAGGTCGGGCCCGCCGTGCTCGTACAGCAGCTGACGGCAGCGCCCGCACGGCATCAGCAGGTCGCCGTGGCCGTCCACGCAGGTGAACGCCACCAGCCGCCCGCCGCCCGAGGCGTGCAGCGCCGACACGAGGCCGCACTCGGCGCACAGCGACAGGCCGTATGAGGCGTTCTCGACATTGCACCCGGTGACGACGCGCCCGTCCTCCACCAGGGCGGCGGCGCCGACCGGGAACTTGGAGTACGGGGCGTACGCGTGCCCCATCGCCTGGGCGGCGAGGTCGCGCAGCGCGTCCCAGTCGACGGTCACTTGGCCTGTCCCTTCCGGTACGGCAGACCGTCCGCGGCGGGCATGCGCAGGCTCTGCGAGGCCAGCGACAACACCAGCAGCGTGGTCAGGTGCGGGGTGAACGACGTGAACTGCTCGGCCACGGTGTCGGTCACCGAGAACACGGCGAACACCGCGACCGCGAACACGCCGCTGATCAGGGCCGCGCGGCCCCGCCGCTGCTTGACCAGCTGGTAGACGGCGAACGCGGCGAGCAGCATCGCGACCACCAGCAACAGCGCGTGCACCGAGGTGCCGCCCTGGCGCAGCTGGAGGGCGTCGGTGTAGCCGAACAGCAGCGCCCCGCCGGCCAGCCCGCCGGGCCGCCAGTTGCCGAAGATCATGGCGGCGAGACCGATGAAGCCGCGGCCGCCGGTCTGGCCCTCGCGGTAGATGCCGGAGGCCACGATGGACAGGAACGCCCCGCCGAGCCCGGCGAGCGCGCCGGACATCAGCACCGCGACGTACTTGTAGTAGTAGACGTTGACGCCCAGCGACTCGGCCGCCACCGGCCGCTCGCCGCACGAGCGCAGCCGCAGCCCGAAGGGCGTGCGCCACAGCACGTAGAAGCTGACCGGCACCAGCACGAGCGCGAGCAGGGTGAACAGGGACACGTTCTGGGTGATGCCCCGCAGCACGCCCGCCAGATCGGACACCAGGAACAAGTGGGCCCGTTCGACGCTCTGCAGGCCGTCCCCGATGCCCGGCACGCTGACGCTGCCGATCGGCGGGATGCGCGGCGACTGGGTCTCGCCGCCGCCCTGCATGCCGGTGAACACCAGCTTGGAGAGGTACTGCGTGGCGCCGAGGCCGAGGATGTTGATGGCGACGCCGGAGATGATGTGGTCGACGCCGAAGGTGACGGTGACCACGGCGTGCAGCAGGCCGCCGAGCGCCCCGCCGATCGCTCCCGCGATCACCCCGGCCCACGGGTTGCCGAAGACCAGGCCGCCCCAGGCGCCGCACCACGTGCCGAGGATCATCATGCCCTCGAGGCCGATGTTGACCACGCCGGCCCGCTCGGACCACAGGCCGCCGAGGGCGGCGAGGCCGATGGGCACGGCGAGGCCGAGCGCGGCGCCGACGGTGCCCGCGGAGGTGATGTCGTTGGCGCCGGTGACCACGCGGGCCACCGACATCATGATCAGCAGGCCGAGCACCCCGAGCAGGGCGACCTGCCAGCTCAGCCGGAACCGCCGGGCGGGCGGCGCCGCGGGGGGCGCGGCGGTGATCTCCGAGACGGCGGTCACGCGACGGCTCCTTCCGCGGGGGCGCCCGTGCCCGCCGACAGCTGGCGGCTCACCCGGCGCTGCTCGGCCGACATGCGGTACCTGTGGACCAGCTCGTAGGCGATGATGACCGAGAGCACGATGGTGCCCTGCATGATGATCACGGTCTCCTTGGGGATGCCTTCGAGGTCGAGGATGTCCGAGGAGTTGTCCAGGTAGCTCCACAGCAGCGCGCCGATCGCGATGCCGAAGGGGTTGTTGCGGCCGAGCAGGGCGATCGCGATGCCGGTGAAGCCGAGGCCGGTCGGGAAGTCCAGGCTGTAGGAGTAGGACGCGCCGAGCAGCTGCGGCATGCCGACCAGACCGGCCACGGCACCCGAGATGACCATCGTCAGCAGGACCATCCGCTTGACGTTGACGCCGCTCGCCACGGCCGCCGACTCCGAGGCGCCGGTGGCCCGCAGGTCGAAGCCGAACCTCGTCCAGTTGAACAGCACGTGGTAGGCGATGCCCAGCAGGGCGGCCACCACGATGAAGCCGAAGACCTTGGCCTGGGTGCCGGGGACCAGCGCGAACCCGGGGAACTGGCCGGACGCCGGGATCGGCTTGGTGCCGATGTTGTTGCTGCCGGAGACGGCGACGGCCAGGCGGTCGGTGGTGAGCAGCCAGGCGCCGAAGCCGGTCGCGATGGCGTTCAGCATGATCGTGGAGATGACCTCGCTGACGCCCCGGGTGACCTTGAGGATGCCCGCGATGGACGCCCACAGGCCGCCGACGGCCACCGCCACCAGGACGGTGACGAGGACGTGCAGCACCGGGGGCAGCACCAGCGCGCCGCCGACGGCCGCCGCGAGCAGCGCGGCCAGGCGGTACTGGCCGTCGACGCCGATGTTGAAGAGGTTCATCCGGAACCCGATCGCCACGGCCAGGGCGGAGATGTAGTACGTGGTCGCCAGGTTGACGATGTTCACGACGGTGCGGGGCTGGGAGCCGTAGTCGAGCAGGAGCGCCAGGGTGTGCAGCGGCGGGTTGCCGGTGACCACCAGGATGGCCGAGGTCACCAGGGCGGCGAACAAGATGGCCAGCACCGGCGCGGCCAGGGCCAGCAGCCCGCCGAGCCGTACCCGCCCGAGCAGCCGGTCGGTGAACGAGGAACTCATTTACCCTCCCCGGCCGGGGTGGGGCCGGCCCGTCCTGCCGATGGTGGATCGTCCGGGTCGTCCCCGCGTCCGCCCGCGGCGACGGCCTGGTCGTCCGGGGCCGCCTCGGAGTCCGAGGTCGCCTGCGCGGTCGCCGCGGCGTCCGGAGTCTCGCCGCCGTCCGCGGCGGGGTCCGGCGTGCCGGTGGCGGGAGCGGCGTCCGGGCCGCCCGCGCCGGTCATGGCCGAGCCGAGCAGCTCGGGTGTCACGCCCGCGGGGTCCACGTCCGCGACCACCTGGCCGCGCAGCAGGACCTTCAGCGAGTCCGACAGGCCGATGAGCTCGTCCAGGTCCGCCGAGATCAGCAGCACCGCGAGGCCCGCCGCGCGGGCGGCCCTCAGGTGGTCCCAGATGGCCGCCTGCGCGCCCACGTCGACGCCGCGGGTGGGGTGGGAGGCGATGAGCACCACCGGGTCGCCGCTCATCTCCCGGCCGACGATGAGCTTCTGCTGGTTGCCGCCGGACAGCGCCGCCGCGTCCACGTCGATGCCGGGGGTGCGCACGTCGTAGGCGTCGACGATGCGCTGGGTGTCGGCCCTGGCCCCGGCGCGGTCGATCCACGGGCCGCGTACGTTGGGCCTGCGGGTCTGGTGGCCGAGGATGCGGTTCTCCCACAGCGGGGAGTTCAGCAGCAGGCCGTGCCGCTGGCGGTCCTCGGGGATGTACCCGATGCCGCCCTCGCGCCTGCGCAGGGTGGGCCAGTGGGACATGTCGGTGCCGTCGAGCGTGATGACGCCCTCGGCGGGGCGCATGCCCATGATGGCCTCGACCAGCTCGGCCTGCCCGTTGCCCTCGACGCCCGCGATGCCGAGCACCTCGCCCTTGTGGATGTCGAACGACACGTCGCGCACGACCGGCCGCCCGTCGCCGCCGCGCACCGTCAGGCCGCGCACCGACAGCGCCACCACGTCGGTGACGGTGGACTCGCGGGTCTCCGGGCTCGGCAGCTCGCTGCCGACCATCAGCTCGGCGAGCCGCCGGGCGGTGACGTCCTTCGGCAGGACGCTCGCCACGGTGGTGCCGCGCCGGATGACCGTGATGGCGTCGGCGACCGACAGCACCTCGTCGAGCTTGTGGGAGATGAAGATGATGGTGAGGCCCTCGCGCACCAGGCCGCGCAGGTTGTCGAACAGCTCGTCGACCTCCTGGGGCACCAGCACGGCGGTGGGCTCGTCCAGGATGAGGATGCGCGCGCCGCGGTAGAGCACCTTGAGGATCTCTACGCGCTGCCGGGCGCCGACGCCGATGTCCTCCACCAGCGTGTCGGGGGACACGCCGAGGCCGTAGGCGTCCGAGATCTCCTTGATTTTTTTGCGGGCCGCGCCGAAGTCGATGCCGGCGCCCCTGCGCGGCTCGCTGCCAAGGATGATGTTCTCGAGAACGGTGAGGTTGTCGGCGAGCATGAAGTGCTGGTGGACCATGCCGATCCCGGCGGCGATGGCATCGGCCGGCGAGCGGAAGGTCACCGGCTTGCCGCCGACCCGGATCACCCCCTCGTCGGGGTGCTGCATGCCGTACAAGATCTTCATGAGCGTCGATTTGCCCGCGCCGTTCTCACCCACGATGGCGTGCACGTGGCCACGCCGCACGCTCAGGCGGATGTCACGGTTGGCGACGACGCCGGGGAACCGCTTGGTGATGCCCTCCAGCTCGACAGCGGGCGGGTCTTCGGCGGGATCCGGGGGTGTCGGAGTGCTGATGGCGGCCTCCTTGCGTGCGGACGGCCTCGGTGGCGGACTGAGCGGCTTGTGCTGGACGCGGCGACGCGCCCGGCTCCGGAGGCCGCGCGGCGGGCGGCCAGGGGCGGGCGCGGGGACGGGCCGCGTGGGGGTGTGGGCGGAAACCTGAGAGTAGTCCAAGGGGCCCGGTGGCACGCCTCCGGGCCCCTGAACATTACTTACGGCATCCGCCGGTCATCTGCCCGGCGAACGGAACTATTCGGCGGGAACGGTGATCTTGCCGGAGACGATGTCCTGCTTGTACTCGTCGAGCTTGTTCTTGATGTCGTCGACCTGGCCACCGGTGGTGGAGAAGTCGACGCCGCCCGCCTTGAGGTCGTAGATCGTCTGACCGGCCTTGACGGTGTTGTCGGTGTAGCTCTTGAGGAAGTCGAACACCGCGACGTCGACCTTCTTGAGCATGGAGGTCATGATGACGCCCCGGACGGCCTCGTCCGCGGTGAGGGCCTGGTCGGAGTCGACGCCGATGGCCATGGCGCCCGCCGCCTTGGCCGCCTCGAACACGCCGCCGCCGGAGCCGCCCGCCGCCTGGTAGACCACGTCGGCGCCGGAGTCGAACATGCCCTCGGCCGCCGTCTTGCCCTTGGCCGGGTCGTTGAAGCCGCCGAAGTCCGGGGGCTGGGTGAGGTACTTGACGTCGATCTTGATGTCGGGCTTCACGGCCTGGGCGCCCTTGGTGTAGCCGACCTCGAACTTCTTGATCAGCGGGACCTGCACGCCGCCGACGAAGCCGATGTGGTCCTTCTTGCTCTTCAGGGCCGCCGCGGCGCCCACCAGGAAGGAGCCCTCGTTCTCGGCGAACAGGAGGTTGGAGATGTTCGGGCCCTCGGCCGCGTCGTCGATGATCGCGAACTTGGTGTCGGGGAACTCGGTCGCGACCTTCTTGATCGCCTCGGAGTACGCGAAGCCGACCGCGATGACCGGGTTGAAGCCGCTCTGCGCCAGCAGGCGGAGGCGCTGCTCCTTCTGGGCACCGGTCTCGCCGGCGCCGGCCTCCAGTTCCTTGATCTCGCCGAGCTTCAGTTCGGTATTGGCCTTGTCCAGACCGGCCGCCGCGGCGTCGTTGAACGACTGGTCACCGCGCCCGCCGATGTCGTACGCGAGGCCGACCTTGGGACCCGCCGGAGCCGAGGAGGCCGCGGACGCCTCGGGTGACGCCGCGTCCTGACCGGTGCTACCGCCGCCTCCACACGCCGCCAGTGCCATGAGCATGGCACCGACCGCGGTCGTGGCGGCCAGCTTGCTTGCGTTGATGCGAAGCAAGGTGACTCCTTCCGTGCATTCGCCGTCCAACTTGTGTGCACGCGCGACGTAACGCACGGCAACCCTGCACGGAAGATAGTTGTTTGGCCAGGGTTGGCCAAACCGGCGCCCGGGTCCGAAATAGGTCCGTTATGCAGCTCAGGCCGCCCTGTGACCTGGGAAACCGCACCGGCGGACGGGCGGGGCCGCTCGTCGCGGCATGCCGCCGGAGCCCGTGGCGGGAGCGTGCCAACGCCCGTCCCGCCGGAATCGCCGGACCGGCCGTGGCCGGCCCGGCGTCCCTCAGGCGGTGATGGGCTCGACCGCGGCCGGGTCGGCGGAGGTGCGACGGCCCTCCCACAGCGCGGTCAGCGCCGTGGCGGACATCACACTCACACCGGCGCCGACGCAGCGTTCGTCCACGTCGAAGGTGCCCTGGTGGATGTCGAAGCGCCCGGTGTCCCCGGGGGTGCGCACGCCGAGCCGGGCGTACGCGCCGGGCACCGACTCGAGGTACCAGCCGAAGTCCTCGCCGCCGAGGGACTGCGGGGTCGGCACCACGGAGTTCGGGCCGAGCACCTCGCCCGCGGCGTCGCTGAGCATCTGGACGCTGGTCTCCTCGTTGATGGTGGGAGGCACGCCGCGGATGTAGTTCATCTCGGCCTCCACGCCGTAGGCGACGGCGACGGCGTCCAGCAGGGACTTGAACAGGTCGGGCGCCTCGTGCCACGCCTGCTCGTCCAGGGTGCGGATCGTGCCCTCGGCCAGGCCGTCGTCGGGGATCGCGTTGGCGACCGACCCGGCCTGGACCCGGCCCCACACCAGCGACAACGAGTGGCGCGGGTCGACCCGGCGGCTCAGCGCGGCCGGCAGCTCGGTGACGATCTTGGCGAGCGCGAAGACGAGGTCGGCGGTGAGGTGGGGGCGGGCGGTGTGCCCGCCGGGGCCGCCCAGCCGGACGCTGACCTTGTCGCAGGCCCCGGTGATGGGCCCGACCCGCAGCCCCACCTGGCCCACGTCGATGCGGGGGTCGCAGTGGAGGCCGAAGATGCGGTCCACCCCGCTGATGCCGCCCGCCTCAAGCACCTTGAGCGCGCCCCCCGGCACGACCTCCTCGGCGGGCTGGAAGATCAGCCGGACCCGGCCGGGCAGCAGCCCGGCCGCGGCCTGCTCGGCGAGGAACATGCCGGTGCCGAGGATGATCGCGGTGTGCACGTCGTGACCGCACGCGTGGCAGACGCCGGGGACCGTGGAGCGGTACGGCACGTCCTTCTCGTCCAGCAGCGGCAGCGCGTCGATGTCGGCGCGCAGCGCCACGGTCGGGCCGTCGCCGCTGCCGATGTCGCAGATCAGGCCGGTGCCGCGCGGCAGCGGGACCGGGGTGAGCCCGGCCTGCTGCAGGCGCGTGGCGATGCGCTCGGTGGTGCGGTGCTCCACGAAGCCGAGCTCGGGGTGGGCGTGCAGGTCGCGCCGGAACTCGATGAGATCCCGGTCGTTCGCGCTCAGGAACGCGCTCAGTTGTCCCCGTAGATCACGTGCCTGCATGTCCAATCGCCCCGTTCGATGTCCTCAGATCGGTGGTCACAAAGCGGTCCTCCACCAGCTCGGTGATCGTCGCGTCCACGACGTCGTCGAGAGTGCCGCCTCCGGTAATGATCGCGCGCTGCCGCTCGCAGGAGTTGCCGTGCTCGACGACCTCGCCCACCACGGCGAGCTCGTCGGAGCAGCCGAGTCGCTCGGCCATCGGGGCCAGCTCCCGGCACAGTTCGTACAGCATGTCGCGCATCGGCGCGGTCGAGCCGTGGTCGTCGGTGATGACGTCGGCGTCCAGGCCGTACCGCGTGGCGCGCCATTTGTTGTCCCGTACCACCCACGGCGCGGGGTGCGGGAGCCGGTAACCGCGGTCGAGCTGCTGGTCGAACTGCTGCACCAGGCACTGCGACAACGCCGTCACCATGCCGACCTCCCGAGGGGTCGGTATGCCGTCGAACATGCGAATCTCAATCGTGCCGAAGTCCGGATGTGGGCGGATATCCCACCACACTTCTTTTATGCTCTTGATGGTCCCCGCGCGCTTGAGGGTGTCCATGTACTCCTCGAACCCCGCCCAATCCGCCAGCATCTGTGGAGGCCCGGCCGTGGGCAGAGCGCCGAAAACGATGGCCCGGCTGGAGGCGAGCCCGGTGTCTTGGCCGCCCCAGTACGGGCTGGAGGCCGTCAGCGCGAGGAAATGCGGCAGGTAGGCCGCAAGTGCGTTGACGATGGGGATGACTTTATCCCTTTCCCGCACCCCCACGTGGACATGTACGCCAAATGTTTGGATCCGCCACGCCAGCCACTGCATCTCTTCGACCAGCTCGGTGTACCGCTGGACCGGCGCGTAGACCGCCTCCCGCCAGTCGCTGATGGCGTGGGTGCCGGTGCAGGCCAGCGCGATGCCGAGCGGCGTCACGGCCTCTTCCAGGCGGCCGATGGTGCGCTTGAGGTCCCCCACGGCCTCGGCGACGGTGTGGCTGACGTCGGTGATGACCTCGAGCTGGGACTGCATCAGCTCGTGCATCACCTTGGGCCGGGGTGTCTCGCTGAGGTCGGGAACGGCCTCCAGAACGGCTTTCGCGTCCTGGCGGAGGCGGCGGGTGTGCGTGTCGACTAGTTGGAGCTCCCATTCGACGCCCAATGTGGGGCCGCGTGAAGGGTTGAACTGGATCGCCACAGCACTCCTCCAACCGCGATGCTCTAAGGCCGAGTTTCCGCTCCACCACGAAATCGGCCAACCCGTACGGCCCCCTCAGTGATGCCGTCTCCGCCATCAACGCACATACCGTTAAAGGGGAGATTGGGCCTCACAACTTCACGGCGGACCGTAAAACGGTCGTTTACCGTCTCTGCCCACGACCGGGGGCTCGTATGCGGCCTGCCGCCCGGCGGACCGCCAGGCACGCCAGCCGAGGACGCCGAGCACGCCGGCGAGGATCAGGTTGACCGCGATGAGCACGCCGTGGACCACGTAGAAGGCCGTCGGGTGGCCGTCGGCGAGGTTGAAGCCGAGGTTGATCCACTCGAAGACCATGAAGGCGGCCAGCACCAGGAGGAACCCGGCGACGCGTCGTGTCATCCTCACCCGTTCCATGCTACCGCCGAGGTTACCGACCAGCACATTCACGATCTTTGTCGTGTCTTGCCCCAGATGAAAACCGACAAAGTTACGCTGAGTTCTCTATGGGGATGAAACACGTGTCACTCATCAGCGCGCTCGCGGTCGCGGGGAGCCTGACCTTCGTCACGCCCGCCACGGGCCCGGCCGCCGCGGCGGCCGACGACAACGCGCCGATCGGCGGGACGCTGCTCGCCGGGCGCGGCGTCGTGGTGGACCCGGCGGCCAAGCGCCTGCCCAAGACCGAGGCGTCGGCCTTCGTGGTGGCCGACGCCGACACCGGCGAGGTGCTGGCCGCCAAGAACCCGCACGGGCGCTTCCTGCCCGCCAGCACGCTGAAGGCGCTGACCGCCCTCACGCTGATCCCCAAGCTGGACAAGAAGAAGATGATCAAGCCGAGCCAGGACGCCTGCAACGTCGAGGGCAGCGCCGTCGGGCTCACCCCGCACAAGATCTACACGGTGGAGGACCTGTTCCGGGCGCTGATGATGGTGTCGGGCAACGACGCCGCCGTGGCGCTCGCCGAGGCCAACGGCGGCCTGGCCAAGACCCTCGCCGACATGAACACCGAGGCCAAGCGGCTACAGGCGCTGGACACCGTCGCCAAGACCCCCAACGGCCTGGACAAACCCGGGCAGAGCAGCTCGGCGTACGACCTGGCGCTGATCGGCCGTGCCGGGCTCGCCGACCCCGCCTTCCGCAAGTACGTCGGGACGAAGGTGGCGAACTTCCCGGCACCCAAGGGCGACCACTACCAGATCGCCAACCACAACCGGCTGCTCGGCCGCTATCCGGGCATGATCGGCGTGAAGAACGGCTGGACCAGTAAGGCGCTCGGCAGCTTCGTGGGCGCCGCGAAACGGGACGGGCACACGATCATCGTCACGGTGATGCGGCACGAGGGCTCGTTCTGGCCGGAGGTCCAGGACCTGCTCGACTGGGGCTTCGCAGCGCGCGGCAAGACCACCCCGGTCGGCACGCTGGTCGGCCCGGCGCCGACCCCCACGCCGACCCCTCCGGCCGCCCCGCCGAAGGCCGCCCCGGCCGTCTCCAAGCCCGCGGACGCCGCGGGCGGCTCCCCGGTCACCGGGCCCGCCGGCGTGACGGTGCTGGCCGTCGCCGCCCTCGGCGGCCTGGCCTGGCTGGGGTACGGCATGCGGCGGCGCCGCGCGCGGCGGGACTGAGCGGCGCGCCTTCCCGGCACGCGCCGGGCACCGGCGACGGCGGCGAGGCGCGGAGCCGTGCGTGCGTCACACGTGGGCGCTGACGGGGACCGGCGTGGGTTCGGGGGGCGGCGAGCCGCCCGCGGTGGCCGTCCACGCCGTCACGTAGAGCGTCCAGCGGGCCGACAGGTTGATCCACACCAGCAGGCCGACCACGACGGCGAACGTGCCGTAGATGGGGTTGTTGAGCGTGTGGGACAGCAGCAGCGCGGCGAGCTGCTTGAGCACCTCGAAACCGATCGCGCCGACCACCGCGCCCTTCAGCACGGTGCGCCACGGCCCCCAGAGCTTGCCCAGCCAGCCGAGGATCACCAGGAACACCAGCGTGTCCGCGCCGAGGCCGATCAGCAGGGCGGCGGCGCGGACCAGCCCGGTAGCCAGCAGCGAATCGTGCATGCCGAGCCACCCGAGCACCGTGCCGGTGGCCGAGACGGCGAACCCGCCCGCCATCGCCGAGAGGATAAGGGTCACCCCGACCAGCAGCAGGGCCACCAGATCCCGCAGCCTGCCGACGATCACGTTCACCGGCGGCTCGCCGGACATGGTCATGTCGTGCAGCGCCTCGCGCAGCGCGTCCAGGGCGCCGAGGCCGGCGTACAGCAGGCCGATCAGGCCGATCAGTCCCGCGCCGACCCGGGCGTCGGCGAGCTGGTCGACCCGCAACGAGTCGGCCAGGCCGGGCAGCTGCTGGTTGAGCGCCGCGATCAGCGTGGTCCTGGCGTCCTCCCACACCGTGATGACGTAGCCGAACAACGAGAACGCGAGCGCGAGCAGCGGGAAGAACGACAGGAAGGCGAAGTAGGTCACCGCACCCGCCAGCCGGTCACCCCGCTGACTCTGATAACGCTGGACGGTGCGCAGCAGGTGGTCGAACCAGCTCCACCGCACGCGGTACGACTCGGTCCTGCCCCGGCCCCACGCCTTGACGGCCTCGATCCGCCGCATCACCGAGGCCCACAGACTTCCCATCCCGACCCCCTACCCGCCAGGCGAAAGAAACGCCTGGTGCGGCGGTGCCTACCACCCGCGGGCCCCGGCAAACCTCCGCCCCGGCGGGAGGGTCGACGCGGGTGGTCAGCTCTTGGGGAGGAAGCCGACGCGCTCGCGGACCGCGCGCATGGTCTCGCCCGCGACCTCGCCGGCGCGCCGGGCGCCGACCGCGAGCAGGCGGTCCAGCTCGGTCTCGTTGGCCAGGAGCTTCTCGGTGCGCTCGCGGATGGGGGCGAAGGCGTCCACGACCACCTGGGCGACCTCCTTCTTGAACGAGCCGTAGCCCTGACCGGCGAACCGGGCCTCCAGGTCGGCCACCGGCGTGCCGGTGATCGCCGAGTGGATGCGCAGGAGGTTGGTCACGCCGGGTTTGTTCTCGGGGTCGGCGACGACCTCGGAGCCGGTGTCGGTGACCGCGCGCATGACCTTCTTGGTCAGGACGCGGGGGTCCTCGAGGAGCTCCAGCAGGCCCTGCGGGCTGGAGGAGGACTTGGACATCTTGGCCATGGGGTCCTGGAGGTCGGTGATCTTCTCGACCTCCTTGGGGGTGAACGCCGACGGCACGGTGAACGTCTCGCCGTACCTGCTGTTGAACCGCTGGGCCAGGTCGCGGGTGAGCTCGAGGTGCTGCTTCTGGTCGGCGCCCACCGGCACCTGGTGGGCCTGGTACATCAGGATGTCGGCCGCCTGGAGCACCGGGTAGGTGAACAGGCCCACCCCGGCCGAGCTCTCGCCGTACCGCGCCGACTTGTCCTTGAACTGCGTCATGCGGGCGGCCTCGCCCATGCCGGTGTTGCACATGAGGATCCACGCGAGCTCGCTGTGCTCGCGGATGTGGCTCTGCACGAAGAGCGTGCTGCGCTCGGGGTCGAGACCGGCCGCGAACAGCTGGGCGGCGGTCATGCGGGTGCGCAGGCGCAGCTCGGCGGGCGCGGGGTGCACGGTGATCGCGTGGAGGTCGGCGATGAAGTAGAACGCGTCGTGCGTCTCCTGCATGTCGACCCACTGGCGGACGGCGCCCAGGTAGTTGCCCAGGTGGAGCGAGTCGCCGGTGGGCTGGATGCCGGAGAGAACACGAGGTCTGGCCATAGCACACAATTGTGTCAGGACTCCGGACCCGATGGCGACTCGGTTACCTCGCTGAGGGGGGTCGTCCTGATCACCCGTACCCGCGCGACCCGCCGCCCGTCCAGCTCGGTCACCACCAGCGAGTACCCCGGCCCGCGCGCCTCCTCCCCCACCTCGGGCAGGTGGCCGAGCCGGGCCATCATGTAGCCGCCGAGCGTCTCGTACGGCCCGTCCTCCAGCCGGATGCCGGTCTCGTCGGCGAAGTCGTCGAGGTTGACCAGCCCCTCGATCTCCATCTCGCCCGACACCATGCGCACGGCCTGGCCCTCGGCGTCGTACTCGTCGCGGATGTCCCCGGTGAGCTGCTCCACCAGGTCCTCCATGGTGACGATCCCGGCGGTGCCGCCGAACTCGTCCACCACGATGGCCAGGTGCTGCCCGTCGTTGCGCATCTCGGTGAGGGTGGCGAGCACCCGCTTGGAGGCGGGCAGCAGCTTGAGCGGCCTGATGGCGACCAGCTCGCCGATCGGCTCCATGCGGCCGGTGAGCACCGGGTCCAGCAGGTCGCGCACGTGCACGAAGCCCACGATGTCGTCGTAGGACCCCCGGTACACCGGGAAGCGGGAGTGCGGCATGGTGGCGGCCAGGATCGCCGCCTCGGCCAGCGGGGTGTCCAGGGCCATGAACTCCACCTCGGTGCGCGGCAGCATGACCTCCCGCAGGTGCCGCTTGCCCGCCGCGAAGACCTCGTCGATGAGGTCGCGCTCGTCGGCGGTCAGCTCCTCGTGGCCGACCACCATGTCGCGCAGCTCCTCGGTGGTCACCGCGGCGCGGTCCTCCTCGGGGTTGCCGCCGAGCAGGCGCACCACGCCGTCGGTCGACTTGGACAGCACCCAGATGAGCGGCCGCGACAGGGTGGCCAGCCAGTCGAGGAACGGCGCGACCATCAGCGAGAGCCCCTCGGCGCGCTGCCGGGCCAGCCGCTTTGGCGCCAGCTCGCCGAGCACCAGGGTGACGTACGAGATGGCCAGGGTGACGATCAGCAGCGCCAGCGGCCCCGCGGCGCCGCGCGGCACCCATGTGCCGGCGAGGACGGGTTCGAGCTGCCCGGCGAGGGTGTCGGCGCCGACCGCCGCCGAGGCCGCGGTGGCGACGGTGACGCCGATCTGCACGGCGGACAGGAAGCGGTTGGGGTCACGGGCCAGGCGGGCGACGCGTTCGCCCCGCCTGCTCTCCTCGGCGAGCCGGCGGATCTGGCTCTCGCGCAGGGAGACCAGCGCCATCTCCGCGGCGGCGAAGAAGCCGCCGATCAGGACGAAGGCGAGGACGAGGGCGATGTTCGCCGCGAGGCTCTGCACGGATCCGAGGTCCGTTCATGATTCGGTTCACATGATGATTGCGACAGAGTACCCGTTGTCCCACGGCGCATCCCCGGACGGAGCCGCGTAAGCTGGGCGTCGGCAGCTCGAACAGGAACCAACACATTCCAATACTTTCGAACACGACTCAGGCGAGGAGCGGGCGCGTGAAACTGCTGGTCACCGGAGGAGCCGGATATGTCGGGAGCGCGGTGGCGGCCCGCCTGGCGGACACCGGGCACGAGGTCACCGTCCTGGACGACCTCTCCACCGGCCACGCCGACGCCGTGCCGCCCGGGGCCGAGTTCGTCCAGGCCCCGATCACCGAGGCCGGGCCGGTGCTCGAGCAGGGCTTCGACGGCGTGCTCCACTTCGCGGCCAAGTCCCTGGTCGGCGAGTCGGTGGCCGACCCGGGCCTGTACTGGTCGGCCAACCTCGGGGGGACACTGGCGCTGCTGGAGGCCATGCGCCGGGCCGGCGTGCCGCGCATCGTCTTCTCCTCCACCGCCGCCACCTACGGCGAGCCGGAGCGCACCCCCATCCAGGAGGACGCCCCCACCCGGCCCACCAACCCCTACGGCGCCTCCAAGCTCGCCGTGGACACCGCGCTCACCGCGTACGCGGGACTGCACGGCATCGGCGCGGTCAGCCTGCGCTACTTCAACGTCGCGGGCGCGCACACCGCCGCCGGCGGCCAGGTGTACGGCGAGCGCCACGCGGTCGAGACCCATCTGATCCCGAACATCCTCGCGGTCGCGCTCGGGCGGCGCCCCTCGGTGGACGTGTACGGCACCGACTACCCCACGCCCGACGGCACCTGCGTGCGGGACTACATCCACCTCACCGACCTCGCCGACGCCCACCTGCTCGCCCTGGACGCGTGCCGGCCGGGCTCCCACGAGATCTACAACCTGGGCAGCGGCACGGGGTTCTCGGTGCACGAGGTGGTCTCGGCGTGCCGGGAGGTCACCGGTCACCCGATCCCGGCGAACGTCCGCGAGCGCCGCCCCGGCGACCCGGCGGTGCTGGTGGCATCCTCGGACCGCATCCAGCGCGAGCTGGGCTGGAAGCCGGTGCGCACCGACCTGTACACCATCATCGGCGACGCCTGGGCGGCCGTCACCGCGTGACGGGTGTGACGCCTGGGTTAAGAAACAAAGTCACGTTCTGCGAAATCAGGATCTCTCTGCGTCATCTGTGGTGTGATCTCCCTCGTGCTCAAAGCAGGAGTCGTCCCGTCGTTCTTGGTGAAACTCGCATGCGCCGGGCTGATCGTGCTCGCCGCCATGCTCTCGGCGGCGGGCGCGGTCTTCGCCACCACCCGGTCCACCCACGTCACCCCCGGCAGTGACTGCACCTCACCGCCTCACCCTTCCGCCTGACCTCCGGCCCGGGGTGGTGGGCCAGCCGGGCCGGGGCGACCCTGGTGACCAGCTCAGCGCGGTTGTCGCCCTCGTCGCCGTCCGTCACCTCCGAGGTCAGGCGGGCGGCGGCGCGCAGCGGGCCCCGCGTGCCCGCGCGGACCTTGCCGAACACCGTCAGCGCGCCGGACCCGCCGGACGGGATGTCCGCGGACGACGGGCACACCACCTCGTTGCGCGCCGCCCCCGGGTGGCAGGCGGCCACGTCGACGTGCACGATGTCCACCTCCTCCGGCAGGTGCACCGTCAGCACGGGCAGCACGGCGTCGCCCGGCCCGGCGTTGCGCACCCGCACCCGGTAGGACAGCCACTGGCCGGGCTGGGCGACCTGCGGGGCGACGCTGAGGCGGACCGACAGGTCGGCGCCTCCCGTGCGCCACGGAGGCGGCGGCGCCGCGACGGCCGCCGCGGGCGTGGCCGCGGCGAAGGACAAGACGAGACCGGCGGTGATGCCCGCCGTGAAAACACCCATTGATGTACGACCCCCATGCGTTCACACCAATTGAACGCTGTACGGGTCCCCCGGCACCCGTCCCGACACGCGAAGCCGCTCCCGGCGAATCCCACGCGGGGGTAAAGATCGCGTGTGGCACCGGAGCGGCGGGTCAGCGGCAGGCGGCGCCGTTCGGCATCCGCAGCTCCGGGCGGAACTCCACCCGGTCGAAATGCCGCCTGAGCAGCGCCGCCACCGTGCCGTCCTCGTACATCTGGGCGATGGCGCCGCGGATGGCACGGCAGGTGCGCACGTCGCCCTTCTTCACCGCCACGCCGTACCGCTCGTCGCTCAGCTTGGCGCCGAGCACCTTGTACCGGATGCTGTCGCGCTGGGCGAACCCGGCGAGCAGCAGGTCGTCGCCGGGGATGGCGTCCACCACGCCCTGGTGGAGCAGCGCCATGCAGTCGGCGTAGGTGAAGGCGGGCACCAGCTGCACCTTCACCTTGCCCTGCACGATGCCGACCGAGGCGTTGGAGGCGGGCGAGCACATCTTGCGGCCCGACAGGTCGGCCAGCCGCGTGATGGGGTCGCCCGCGCGGACCAGCACGTCCACGTGCGCGGTGTAGTACGGCCCGGCGAAGGTCACCGGGTCGTCGTTGATGGAGTAGGTGGCGATCACGAGATCGGCCTTGCCGGAGTCCAGCAGGCCGATGCGCTCGTCCCTGCTGGACGCGCGGAAGGTGACGCCGTTCGCCGGGACGCCGAGCTGCTTGGCGATGTAGGTGCCGACGTCCACCTCGAAGCCCCGCCAGTTCCCCGAGCTGTTGAGCGCGATCCCGGGCACCAGGTCGCGCATCGCGATGGTCAGCTTGCGGGTGGCCGCCGCCTTGTCCGCCACCGAGTCGAACGAAGTAGGCGTCGGGCTGCTCGGCGGGGTGGTCGTCACGACGGGCGGGGTGGGGGTCGGCGTGCCCATGGCGCCGTACGGCCCCCACTGCCAGGCCGCCAGGGCGCCGCCGGTGGCCAGCACCAGAAGGGCCGCCGCCACGGCGGCCCACCGGCGCCGCCGCCGCGGCCGGTTCCCCGGCGCGACGGCCGTCCCCGGCGGCGGGGGTGCGGCCGTCACCCGCGCCGCGACCTCCAGGCCCTCGGTGAGCAACGCGGTCGGCGCGGCGGCGGCCCGGGAGCCGCGGCCGAGCAGGCGCAGCAGAATCTCGTCGGCGGTCGGCCGCTCGGCGGGCTGTTTGGTCAGGCTGGCCCGCACCACGCCGCGCAGCGGCTCGGGCAGGCCACTGAGGTCGGCGTCGTCGTTGAGCACGCGGTTGAGCACCGCCGCGATGGAGTTGCCGGCGAACGGCACGGTGCCGGTGGCGGCGAACGCCAGTGTGGATCCCCAGGCGAACACGTCGGCGGGCGGGCCGACCTCGGCGCCGGAGATCTGCTCGGGGGCCATGTAGGCGGGCGTGCCCACCGCCCTGCTGGTGATCGTGCCGGTGGAGTCGAGGATGCGCGCGATGCCGAAGTCGACCACGCGGGGCCCGTCCGCCGCCATCAGCACGTTGTCGGGCTTGAAGTCGCGGTGCACGATCCCGGCGTGGTGGATCGCGGTGAGGGCGGTCGCCATGCCGACCGCCAGCCGCTCCAGGGCGCTCCCGGTGAGCGGGCCGCCCGCCTCCACGGCCTCACGCAGGGAACGTCCCTCGATGTACTCGCTGGCGATGTAGGGGATGTCGCCGTCCAGGTCGGCGTGCACCACCTTGGCCGTGCAGAACGAGGAGACCCGCTCGGCCGCCTTCAGCTCACGCGCGAAGCGCGACCGGGCCGTGACGTCCCCGGTGAACTTGACATGCAGCAGCTTGACCGCGACCCGCTGCCCGGCGGCGTCGCGGCCGAGATAGACGACCCCCTGACCGCCCTCCCCGATGCGCCCGGTGAGTTTGTAAGGGCCAAGCTGCTGGGGATCGCCCCGCCCCAGCGGCTCCAGCTCCGGCATCCGCGTCCCTTGCGTCTTACGTCAAGCACTCGACAGCAGAACTTTACGGTGCCTTTGCGCTTTCCCAGCCGGACGAGACCACGCCGTGACCTCCGTTTCCCCGGCGGGCAAGGGCCTGCGGGCACCAAGTGGCCGGAGTCAGCCGCCGTCGCCGCCCCCGCCGCCGTCACCGGAGCCGCCGTCCCAGCCCCCGGCGGAGGCCGCGCCGTAGCCGATCCCGGAGTCGATCGAGTGGTCGAGAGGCCCGGACGGGGAACGCCATCTGCGGGACCGTCTCGTCCCGGTGTCGGCGCGCTCCTGGATGGCGAAGCTGTTGCGCAGCCGCACGTCACCGATGCCCGTCATGCCGACGACGGCGACATTCCGCAAGGAGCCGCCGTCGCGGATCTCGCCGTCCAGGGCACGCAACGCCTTGCGCCCGCGCAGGGACGGCGTGCCCTTGCGGCGCGTCACCAGCCCGCGCTCGCGCAGCGCGTCACCGACCGCGTCGACGGCCAACGAGCTCGCCACCGTCGCCACCGCGTACCCGAGATGCCGTCCCCCCTCGGGAACACAGCTGAGAACGGCGGCCTCCACCGCGTCGCGGGACTCGGGCCGCAGGATCATCACCCGGTGCATCCCCGGCTGAACCTCGGCCCGCCCGTCCTCGCAGAGCCCCACCAGCGCCACCATCGCGACGCGCCGCGCCCCTCCGCACAAGTACGCGGTCTCGTATAAGTCAAGATCACCACGAGCGTCCATGGCCGCCTCTCATCCAGAGTGATGGCCCGATTATGCGCTGTAGCCAACGGTGTGTCAGCCCGCCCCCGGCATGGTTCCGGCCTCTACCCGGCGGACGACACCGCAGGTAGAGGCCGGAATCAACTAGGCCGACATCTTCTTCTTCAGGGTGTGGTCTCCAGAGCACACTACCTACGACATTCCCCGATTGCTCGTGATGACTACGCCCCCGGCGCATCGGCTCTGGTCGCCACTTGTCATTGTTGGTCGCTTCCGCACGGCCCACAGACGGCCCCGCCCGGCCTTAGTTCCCGATGGACGCTTCGTCGCTCAGAAGGTCGCACAGTTGAAGTGCTCCGAAAGCAGTACGCCAAGATGCCTTAGCGCGGTCGACAACTCTTTCCAATGATCCCAAACTGCCAGCCGGGCAGTACTTATTGGAGCGAATCATGTCCTACTTCAGCGAGGAAGTTTCACATTTTTCAACTATCGCAAAAACCACATAACCACCAAATCCACACCAAACCCACAAATCCGGACAACGACATATTGATCATCCTGGTCCGCCTGTTGACGTCGACAAAAGATCGCCATAGCATTCTCTGAATAGAACGGGCCAACCAAATGTATCACCATCAATGATACTTCATTTGGCGCAAGGGCTGTGCAGAGATTTAGCGAGATGGGTAGTCGTCGATGAATCCAGCTAGAGACTACGATAATGCCGTATCAATCTCACTGTTCGCGGAATTTTCCGGAGTGATGACTGGATTCGCCTTCACGGCACTAGTACTTATCATTACCCTGTATAACAATAATGACAAAGAGCGTCGCGAGCGCGATGCTGTCGCATCACTCTTTTTAGTGGCATTTATAACATTTGTTCTATCGACACTAATGCATGCTGCTGTAGGTGGCGAACAGACAGCCAGCCACCGCGCCGGATCGGAAACCATCCTTGCAGATTTGGGATTATGTACCGCATTTATACATCTCTTTTTTGGACTACTCTATCTCACAAGCGTCATGAAGATGCAACATTCGGCCAGTCTTCTCAGAGTCGTTGTCGTGGTACTCATTCCCGTGCTGGGATATGGGTATGTTTTTGGTGACGTAGTTCGCACAGCCCCCGAATTCTCTCCTCTTTTTATAGTCAATTCAGTTGTGCTATTAATCATAATAACTTTACCATATGCACTAGTCCGCAACTACCGTAGGGACCGACGCTCGCCACTGTTGAAATTGCTTAACGCGAGTTCCTTTACGTTTGTATCCCTCTGCACCACCCTGCTGGTGACAGCACAAACGCAACCGGCAAGCTATTCGACACCGGTTATGTTGATGGTGTCGCTGATACTAGCCTTCGATGCGGTATTGCTCGTGTTTTGCGTCATGGCGTTTCACTTGATGTTCGCAGGTCGCCGCGAAAACGAGCAACCCTCACTACATGGATGACTAATCCCATCCCATCAACGTCTACACCTGGCATGTGCGACCGCATCTACATGAATTGTAGTATCGCGCACGTGCTGAACACCCCCGGTGCCGCCGGGATCGTCAACAGCTCGATTGAGTTCGCGCTGGGCCTGACCGCCGACCTGTTCGACGCGCAGCCATGGGAACGGCCGCGAGAACGGGCGGGTGGTGAGGGTTGCGGTCGGGTGCGTCGGTGGCCGGCCCTGCTCACCTTGACGCGGGTCTTTGAGGGAGGCTAACCGTGAGCCGCATCCTGGACGCGTTTTTCGACCCCACCGGCACCCGGTACGGCGTCCCGACCTGGCCGTGGTGGATGGCCCCGCCGCACCTGCTCACCCGCCTGAGGTGGGGGCCTTCTCGCGTGGGCGAGTGGCTGTGGAAGGCAGACGGAACGGGGTTGAACGGATGGCAGGGTGTGTGAGGCGCCGTACGCCCCGCTACGGTCGCTACGTTGCAGGTCAGCGAGGGCTACACCCCTCTACTGGGGGCGCTACGTGTGTAGTGGCCCCCGTCTACATCCGTCGGGGGGCAGGCCGCGTTCGGGCCGGTAGAGGGGCCCCCTCTACCGGTCAGACGGTGATGAGGACTTCGGGCGGGATGGCGCCCTCGATGTCGCGTAAGTAGTAGCCCGCGAGAGCAGTTCCCCCCTACTCACGCCTCTAGGTCTAGAGACACCTCCCTCTAGACCTAGAGGCCCCACTAGACCCCTATTTGCTGATCTACCAGCAACCTAGTAGCTAGAGCGTCACCTTGGGGGAAACCCGAAACTGGCCTGGCGGACCCAGCGTGGCAACGGCCATCGTCCTGCTAGTCCCCTGTCCGCCACCATCGCTCCTGGTTTAGATCAGCTATCCGCCGGATCTCTCTCGGGACACGGGCGCGCCGGGTGGCTAAGCCCGAGGTCCGCTGTGTCTGCACCGGCACTGACGCGCCCCCTCTGTGCTAACTACACTGGTGCGCACCACCAAGAAGCCTGAGGGAGCACCCGCAGCTATGGGAGAAGTAACAGAACGCGTAGAACGCTCAATTCGAGAGCTGATTGCATCCGGAGAACTCGAACCGTCGGGACGATTGCCTTCCGAGCGGATACTCGCGGAACAACTTAGCGCGGGCCGTACGACGATTCGGCTCATACTGACGAAACTAGTCGCCGAAGGATCCGTTCGCAGCGAACACGGTCGCGGATATTTCGTAAATATCGAGGATGATGAGACTCAATGACGCGTCTCCTCATTCTCGGAGGAACTTCTTTCCTCGGCTACACGCTAGCATCTGAAGCTCTCACGCAAGGGTGGGATGTAACGACCTTCAATCGTGGTCGTACGGGTCATGACGTGACGGGCGTAAAGGTAATTCGCGGCGACAGATATATATCAAACGATATAACGCGACTGGCAAAGTCCGGCTTGTGGGATGCCGTAGCTGACATGTCGGGCTACGTGCCGCGGAACGTTCTTGATGTCGCCCGCACGCTTCGTCCTGCCACAGGTCGATACCTATTCATGTCTACAGTGAGTGTTTATGCCGACTGGCCAATCAAGCCACTCACTGAAGCTTCCAAACTCCTGGAATGTCCTCCCGACGCCGATGACAGCTACGGCGAAGACATCGAAGATGGGCCGACAAAGTACGGTTATCAGAAGTCCGGCTGCGAGGCGGCTGTTCAACTGACCTTTGGCGCTGACTATTCGACTGTGCTTCGTCCTGGCGTTGTCCTGGGACCACGTGAGAATGTGGGGAGGCTTCCTTGGTGGCTTCGCCGAGTCTCACGAGGGGGCCACATACTGTCCCCTGGAACGCCTGAACGATCTATCCAACCTGTAGACGTTCGAGATGTTGCGCTGTTCGCTCTCGATTGTGTAACCGACAACACCTCTGGAGCATTTAATGTCACGGCTCCTATAGGCGCTGCAACGTTCGGGGGGTTGCTAGATGATTGCGCGAGTACTACGGGCAGCGATCCTCAGTTCGTGTGGGTGCCTGATGATGTACTTATCAGAGCCGGAGTGCGCCAGTGGTCCGAACTGCCGCTCTGGCGAAGTTACCCAGGCGTCTGGCAGGTGAATTCTGGACTCGCGTATGCACGAGGCCTCACTTGCCGACCCTTGAGTGAGACTGTCCGCGATACATGGGAATGGTTGCTAGCATCTCCCGCTCCGAAAGATAATGAGCGATCTGGGGAAATAGGTCTCAACCCGACACGCGAACAGGATCTTCTCCGATCCTTGACTATGTAGCATCGTCCGCGACCTCGGGTCTAGTCGCCGTATCCACAAGCCAATCTGCGATCCGGTCAGCCAGGTCCCTTGTACCGGCATCGCTTCGCCAATGAGAGGCTTTCAAGAGAGACTGCACTCTGCCGATACGCCCCGACAGAGATGCATTACGAAATGCCGACGGCAACGCGAAAACCGAAACCAGTTCCTCCTCCGCTGCGTCTCGGTCCCTCATCAGAAGATGTGCCGCTGCCAAGTCAATCCGAGCACCGGTTACTGGCGAGAAAGGGCGCCTCAACTCTGGCACTTCAGCATAGGCATCGAGAGCTAGCTGTGCGTGGTCTGCTGCCCGCTCACCATCTCCAAGGTGTAGCCACGCGGCCGCTGCACACGCCGCTGCACGGGCATCGTCAAAGGTGAACTCTCCGCGAATATCATCGTGGAGTTCGTCCGAGCGTCCTGCCGCTGTCTCACGATCCCGCCGGGCCGCTGTTAGCACCTTGCCGGCTGCCACGGAATCACCTTGTACCGCGTAGGCACGGCTAGCGATGTAGCGAAGTCGATGCCGTGACGCCCCTTCAGGAGCGACTAAAAGGCCGCGAGTGATGAAATCCAGGGAGCGTTCGGGTTCATCACGCCAAAACGCTAGCGTGCCCTGTAAACCAAGTGTCCATGCTTGCAGAGACCCGTGCTGAGCGAGATCGGCGTAAGTTGTGGCCGATCGCGCCAGCGTTGCCGCAGCTTGCCAATTTCCGAGATCGAAGGCGATGGACGCCATTAAGGCATTGGTCTTACCCAGCACAAAGTAAAGATCCATCAATTCGGAAGGCCGTCGCGTTCGCTCAACGAAAGATCGAGCGAGATCACGCGTAGCGCGTGCTTCCGCGAAGACGGCCATGGGTGCCCGAGACGAGTAAGCACGAGCGACACTGACAACCTGGTCGTGAAGGTCTTCAATGGAGTCGGCATCGCAATGCGCAGCCCTAAGTGCCGCATCCTGCGCCGACTCCTGGGCCGCTGCCAACATCACCTCTCGCGGTTGGGGGCGCGCGCCGAATGATCGGCTCTCGCCCGCTTCCATCAGCAGTGCGAATCGCGCCTTCGCCGTCTCTGCCGCCTGTTCAAGCGTGAGGTCCAAGACTTGCTGCATGGATGGCTGAGGAACGATGTCCGGCTCTGCATCCCACTTGGCCACCGTCCGAACTCCGATGCCCAGATGATGCGCGAATGCTTCGACGCTCAAGCGTAAGGCGGAGCGGAGAATGCCGGCCTTACGGCCTGTCCAAAGATCGATAACCAATTGCGTGCTCGCCCCCATGCCAGCCATCCGGGTACCGCCGCATAGGTAGTGCATCACGGATGCATGCTCGTTGCACTGCTTATGCATCGCTCTAAGCCGCTCGTGGACGTTCACTTGAGTACGCGAGCAGCACAACCATCGCGAAGCGCTTGACACTGGTGCGCACCAGTTGTGTACTACTGGTGCGCACCAGTTGAGCGAGCACACAAGGAAGGCCCCGGTGGGCGGCAACCCACCGAGGCCGGAACATCGATCAGTAGGAGCCTCTCGATGTACTACAACGTTACCCCCCGTGAGTTCGAATCCACCCCGGTCACTGGCGCACTCAGCGCGGACGCGCCAAGCGTGTCTGTGACGGTGCGTCTGGAGTTGACACAGGAGGAGGCCGCCGGGGTGCTGGTGGGTCTGTCGCTGCTGTCCCGCTACGAGGGCGACCCGCGAATCACCCCGGCCGACACGCGACGGATGCTCACTCAGGTCATCACCGATGTCACGCTGCACACCATCCGACAGGCGGCCCGCTATGCCGCTGAGGCGGAAGAGATTTGCCCAGAGGACGCCGGATGGCACCGCTGGTGCCGCCGCCTCATCGCGCCTTTGGCGTCGCGGCAAGCCACCAAGACCGCCCGCACTCTGACGGGGACGGCGGTGGCCTGATGAACACGCTCTCCGTCTCCGATCACGCCCCCACCTTTCAGGGCTTGACACCCGAACAGGCCGCCTTGACCCTGACGGCCTTCTCTGTCCGCTTCATCCGCTCCTGGAGGGAGAACACCCTCCCGACCCCCATTGAGGTCAGCAGCGAGCTGGCCGAGATCCTCGCGGATAACCCGATAAGCGACATCTACCAGGCCATGGCCATGCTCCTTGCCGAGGACGGCGGATGCCACCCCGACGACAAGGCCCACTTCCAGTGGTGCAGTCGGGCCGTAGCTGCCGCTTTGGCCGGTACGGCGCGATGAGCGTCCGTCCGAACTCCGACAAGCGGCAGCGGTACCGCCGTCAGCTGGCGGCCCGCGATGGCGCTGCGTGCTTCTACTGCGGCCACCGGTTCCGTGACCTCTCGACGGCCACGATTGATCACCTGGTGCCCGTCTACTACGGCGGGACCTGGGCGCGGGCCAATCTGGTGCTGGCATGCTTCGCCTGCAACCAGGCCAAGGGACACCGACTGCCGACCGAGTTCCTGTGCTCGCGCGGGTACCGGCCGGGGCTGCGGCCCCGTCGCGCGGCCGTGGTGAGCGCGTACGTCCGGCGCGTACTGACCCGCACCCGCCCGTACGGCGTCCGGGCAGATGTCCGTACGAACCGGTCGCGCCGGTACGGGCCGATCCGTGCGGCCCTGCGCGTCGTCCCCGTGCTGCTGGCGCTGGGGTGGATGGTGACCCATGGCTGAGCCCACCTACGACCCCTACGGCGTGGTGCTGGTGGTCATGAAGGACGCCCGTACCGGGGTGAAGTCCCGGTTCGAGGGTCACCAGATGGCCAGCGCCGTCCGCGTCGCCTGTGATCTGCTGATCGCGTTTGACGTCACCCCTGTCCTCACCGCCGACTACCCCAACGAGCCGGGGAGCGCCACACCCCTTACCGGTCCTACGTACGGCGGAAACACGGCGGTGGAGGGCGCCTCCGCGACCCATCGCGGCTCGGCGGACAGCCGGTGTACTCCGGGTGTACTGAATCACGCCGTTCGCGCTGTACGTAGGGGCAGTACCCCCCTACCGGCGGAGGGTGTCCGGTGACCGCCGCGCCGTCTGCTGTGGGCGTGCTGGTGCGGCTGCTGGCCGACCTGGATGGCCAGCGTCGCCGCGAGCGGCAGGCGTACGCCGAGGGCTATCGCGACGGGCACCGGTCGGGGTGGGACGTCGGCTACGCGCACGCCTGCCACGAGATGGCCACCGAGTGGGCCAAGCTGCGTCGGGTCGTGCGCGGTACCGCCGCGGGCCCGTCTCATGCCGAGTTGGAGCACCGGCGTTGGCAGGGCAGGCGTGCCGACTTCGGCAGGCCTCGTCCGGGCGACCACCCCGGCGGTCCGGTCCAGTGGGGGGTCCGTCCGCCCACCGTGCCTGTCCGCCCGCTCAGGGCCGACCACCCACCCCACACGCCGGACCGGCGGTCGGCCTGACCGGACGGTCCGCCCCCGGACCACCGGACGGACCGTCCGGCGTCCGGTCTCCTCCCACACCACCAAACCCGCCTGTACCGCCGCCATCCGCGCGTACCCCATGGGCGGGCGGACCGCAGATTCACGCAGGAAGGACGCGTCTTGTCCCACCCCGCAACCGTTCCCGTCAACGGGCACGGCCCCGAGGGTGCCGACCGCATCTTGAAGGTGATCGGCGCCGAAGACCAGATACGGGCCTTTCAGCAGGCTGAGGAGATGTCCGGTCGCCGGATCGTGCTCACGCCCGCCTCAGCGGTCCGCATGCGTGCGGTCCACTGGCTGTGGGATGAGCGTGTGCCCTCCGGCGCCATCACGGTCATCCCCGGCCGGGAAGGCATCGGTAAGTCGCTCATGCTGGCCTGGCTGACCGCCCGGCTCACCCGTGGCCAGCTGCCCGGTATCCACCTGGGCACGCCGCGCCCGGTCATCTACGCCGCCACCGAGGACTCCTGGGGACACACCATCGCCCCCCGGCTGCACGCCGCCGGCGCCGACCTGGACATGGTGTTCCGCGTTGAGGTCGAACGCGACGGCGCCCTAGACCAGCTCACCTTGCCCCGCGACTGTGAAGCCCTGGCCTACGAGATCGAACGCATGGGCGTGGCGATGCTCGCGGCCGATCCGTTGCTGTCGCTGATCGCCTCTGGCATCAACACCCACCAGGACCGTGAGCTGCGCACCGCCCTGGAACCGCTCGCCCGGCTGGCCGACCGGTCCGCCTGCGCGGTGGTCGGTCTCGCCCACTTCAACAAGTCCGCCAACACCGACGCCCTCAACCTCATCACCGGCTCACGAGCCTTCTCCGCGGTGGCACGCGCGGTGCTGGCCATCGCCCGCGACCCGCACGCCGATGACGGCTCGTGCGTCCTGAGCCAGGCCAAGAACAACCTCGGTCGCCTGGACGTGCCGTCCCTGCGGTACGTGGTGCGCACCGCCCAGGTACCCACCGACGAGGACGAACCGGCCATGGTCGGCAGGCTCGACTTCATCGGCGAGTCTGACCGCAGCGTGGACGACATCCTCTCCGAATCCGCCGGTGACCCGCACGAGAGCGCCGAACGCGCCGAAGCCGCCTCCTGGCTGACCAGCTACATCACCAGCCAGCCCAACCAGGAAGCCGCCGCCGAACAGGTGTTCCGCTCAGGCACCGCCGCCGGGTTCTCCCGCGATCAGCTCAAGCGCGCCAAGCCCAAAGCCCGCGTCACCTCCCGCAAGTCCGACTTCGGGGGCGGCTGGGTCTGGGCACTGCCCACCCCCCAAGGGAGCGAAGAGCGCGAAGGGAGCAAAGGGAGCAGCCCCTAGGACCGTGCTCCCTTAGCGCTCCCTTGGCGCCCGATCCGCTCCGCGTCGCATCCACCGCCCCGAAGGGAGCGCCAAGGGAGCGGCCCGCCTACCCCTGCGCGGTTCGCTCCCTTCGCTCCCTTCGCTCCCTTGGGCTCCCCCATCAACGACCTCAGCCTGTCTGGAGACCTCCCATGGCCACCCCCGCCGTCACCGCCCTAGCCGACCAGATCGGGGCCGCCGTCACCGACGCCGTGCGCCTGCACACCCAGATCGGCCACCACCAGGGCATCACGCCCCACCAGCTGTCCACCCCCCACCCCTGGCTCACCAGACAGGTTCACACCCTGGTGGACACCCTCCGCACCGGAAACGGCCGCCTGTGCCCGCACATCGGCCCCGCGCCCCTGGTGCTATACGGCGCCGCGTGGGCCCCCGGACACCTGGTCTGCCCCCGCTGCATCGCCGCCCTGCGCCCCGACGACACCGAGGACAGCACCTGCGACCGCTGCCGCCGCCCCGCCACTCCGATCTACGCAGGCATGGCACAAAGCGGCCTACTGCTCCTGGCCTACGGCCTCTGCCGTCGCTGCGCACGCCGCACCGGCCTTGGCCCCACCAACCTCACCCACACCCGCTCAACCGATAGCAGCACCCCCAACTACCGATAGCACCACCGATATCACCCACAGCCCAGGTCGCGCCCTACCCGCGACCGGTCGCGGCACCGCAACCCGCCCCGCGACCACCGCTAACCACACTGACCAGCCTCTACACCCAAAGGTCGCGGGTCGCGGCCCCCGCCTCGACACCCCCGCATACCGCCCGTAGAGACACAGGCACCCCTCGACGGCCGCAACCGCAACCTGCTCTTGGTGGCCTACCGGCCCGCCCGCCTAGGCCACCAAGAGGGGGAACCCCAACCCCCCGCTGCAACGAGCCACGAACGTAACACGCCGTAGTCAAACCGGCCCCGGCCACCCCACCGCTCAGGTGCTAGCGCTAGCACCCTCCCCCGCTAGCGCTAGCACCCCTGCTAGCACCCCATCCACTGATCTACCAGCCAGCTAGCAGCTAGCACCCCGCCAGCGAAAACCCGCGAAAACCGCCGTACACGCCCACCCACCCCTCCCACGCCGCCCGCTAGCACCTACCCGAACTCCCACCACACCCCGTAAACCAAGCGGCCCCGGACCCACCGACCAAAGCGAATGCCGGGGCCGCACCCCATGAAGGAGGCACACCCATCATGGCCACGCCACTGGCCACCGACCAGACCCCCGCCAAATGCCTGCATGTCGTCCAGGCGGACCGCTCGACCCTCGCCCCTGGGGCCACCAACCCTGACTACATCGCCGAAGGGGGCGCCTGATGTTCTCCGTACCCGATCGCGATCCATTCGAGTGGCTCACGATTCCGGAAATCCTCACTGACCTTCAGGTTCTGCTGTCCGATTGGCAGGAGTGGGAAGCCGCTGGCGAAACCCCTGCGGGGGTTATCTGGCCGGACGGCCAGGTTCGCATCAGCGTCCTTAGCTACGCCCGCTGGCTCGACTCGTTGGCCATCAGCGAGGACGACGCCCCGCCTAGTCCCGATCAGATCCGCATCACCATCCTCGATGCCCTGAAGATCGCAGCCGACCGAGGGCTCAGCCACACCGAACTGTGCGACATGTTCGCCCACTACGGCGTGAAGGTGTCCCCGGACACGGTCACGACTGCCCTCAACGACCTCACCCGCGTAGGCGCCTGCCATCCCCACACCATCGACCACGCCGGACGGCCGGTCGTCCGCTACCGCTTCGGAGGGGCCCGATGACCGAACGACGTATGCGCGCCGCCGGCGCCCTTCGCGCGGTGCCGACTGCAAGCGCCCCCACACCGCCCACCTTCCTCACGCCCGAGCAGCTTGCCGACATCTTTAGCGTTCCTTTAGAGACCGTCTACCAGTGGCGGCGTAAGCGCACCGGCCCGCCGGGCTTCAGGGTTGGTCGCCACCTACGCTACGACCTCGCGGTGGTTCTCGCATGGGTTGCTGAGCAGACCCAAGACAGCGGAGCCGCTTGAATGGCTGGCCACATTCAAGACCGTTGGTACAAGACCGAGACCGGAGCAGACGGCAAGCCCAAGCGTGTGCGCACCGACAGGTCCGGGAAGGGCATGCGCTACCGCGCCCGTTGGGTCGGGCCGGACGGCACCGAGAGAAGTCAGTCCTTCCCGGACCGGCAGAAGCGTCAAGCTGAGGAATGGCTTGCGGGGGTTGCCGCTGACATGTCCCGTGGGCATTACATCGACCCCCGAGCAGCCAGGGTGACCTTTCGTCAGTTCGCCGAGAAGTTCCTTGCGGAGCGGGGCGGAGACCCGAACACGCGGGCGTCGATGGGGTCGCAGCTACGCCTTCACGCCTTCCCATACATCGGCCTCCGGCCCCTCGGGTCGTTCCAGCCCGGACACATCCGGGCATGGGTGACGCATCTCGAAGAGAACGGCGTCCGTGGGTCATACGCCAAGACCATCTACGCGAACGTGCGCGCCGTACTGAACGCCGCCGTGGACGATGGCCATCTAGCCCGGAACCCGTGCTCGGCTCGATCGGTGAAAGCCCCAACCGTTGAGACGAAGCGCGTCGTGGCGTGGCCTGCCACGCGGGTTTTCGCGGTCCGTGCGGCGCTCCATGAGCGATTTCAGGCCATGGTGGACCTCGGGGCCGGGTGCGGTCTACGTCAGGGCGAAATCTTCGCCGTGGACGTCGATGAGCTCGATTTCGCGTCGGAGATGCTGCATGTCGTTCAGCAGCTCAAGTACAGCGAATACAGGCTGGTCTTCGCCCCTCCCAAGGGAGGCAAGCTCCGCGATGTTCCCCTCTCGGGACCTGTCGCAGACGCGATCCAGGCACACATGAAGCGCTTCCCTCCGGTGGAGATCACTCTTCCCTGGGGGACGCCGAAGGGGCCGCTGGTCACCAAACGCCTGATCTTCACGCAGGAGGGCGGCGACGTGGTTCGGCGTCCGAGCTTCAACAACGTCCACTGGAAAACCGCACTCGTATCAGCCGTGGTCATCCCAGAGCGCAGACGCGGGGAGCCACACGCCGCCGCGCGGGAACACGGGATGCACGCGCTTCGCCACTTCTTCGCGTCGGTCCTCCTGGACGCCGGCGAGAACATCAAGGCGGTGAGCGAGTATCTCGGGCACCATGACCCGGGGTTCACCCTGCGCACCTACACCCATCTCATGCCGAACAGTCAGGAGCGCACGCGGAAGGCCGTCGCGGCCGTGTTCGGGGCCGTACAGGAGACCTGACGGCCCGCAGACGGCCCAGAGAGACAATCTGGCCTCTACCTGACGGCGATGCCGCAGGTAGAGGCCAGGATCGTCTAGGCGGACATCTTCTTCTTCAGGTTCTCGTCCAGGGCGGCGAGGAAGTCCTGGGTGGTCAGCCACTCGGCGTCGCCGCCGACGATCAGGGCGAGGTCCTTGGTCATCTGGCCGGACTCGACCGTCTCGACGCAGACCTTCTCCAGGGTGTCGGCGAAGGCCGTCACCTCGGGCTGGCCGTCCAGCTTGCCGCGGTGGGCGAGGCCGCGGGTCCACGCGAAGATCGAGGCGATCGGGTTGGTGGAGGTGGGCTTGCCCTGCTGGTGCTGGCGGTAGTGGCGGGTGACCGTGCCGTGCGCGGCCTCGGCCTCGACCGTGCGGCCGTCGGGCGACATGAGCACCGAGGTCATCAGGCCGAGGGAGCCGAAGCCCTGGGCCACGGTGTCGGACTGGACGTCGCCGTCGTAGTTCTTGCAGGCCCAGACGTAGCCGCCCTCCCACTTCATCGCCTGGGCGACCATGTCGTCGATCAGGCGGTGCTCGTAGGTGATGCCGGCGGCCTCGAAGTCGGCCTTGAACTCGCTCTCGAACACCTCGGCGAAGATGTCCTTGAAGCGGCCGTCGTAGGCCTTGAGGATGGTGTTCTTCGTCGAGAGGTACACCGGGTACTTGCGGTCCAGGCCGTACCGCATGGAGGCCCGCGCGAAGTCGCGGATCGACTCGTCCAGGTTGTACATCGCCAGGGCGACGCCGCTGCCGGGGAAGTCGAAGACGTCCACCTCGATGGGGGCCGAGCCGTCCTTGGGGGTGAAGGTCAGGGTCAGCGTGCCCTCGCCCGGGATCTTGAGGTCCGTGGCGCGGTACTGGTCGCCGAACGCGTGACGGCCGATCACGATGGGCTTGGTCCAGCCGGGCACCAGCCGCGGCACGTTGGACATGATGATCGGCTCACGGAAGACCACGCCGCCGAGGATGTTGCGGATCGTGCCGTTGGGCGACCGCCACATCTTCTTGAGACCGAACTCCTCCACCCGCGCCTCGTCGGGGGTGATCGTGGCGCATTTCACCCCGACGCCGTACTGCTTGATGGCGTTGGCGGCGTCGACCGTCACCTGGTCGTCGGTGGCGTCACGGTGCTCGATCCCGAGGTCGTAGTACTTCAGGTCGACGTCGAGGTAGGGCAGGATCAACTGGTCCTTGATGAACTTCCAGATGATCCGGGTCATCTCGTCGCCGTCGAGTTCGACGACAGGACCCGCTACCTTGATCTTGGGCATGCTTGGGGTTCCCCTTCACAACAGAGCAAAACAGTCCTTCTTGCGGAAATCGGTGGCGATTGAGGCTATCGGATGGCTATATCCGACCTTTCGCTACCCAAAGATCCGCGGCACGGTCAAGCTGACGGCGACCAGCGCCATCACGACGCCCAGAAGCCCGTAAGTGACGAGATCCGTGCCCCTGCGCCGGACGGTGAGCAGGCTCTCCGGGCGATCCGGAAGGATCACCCGGAGCGCGGCACCCGCCAGCACCGCGAAGGCCACGATCATGGAGCCCGCCCATGCGGACAGGCCCAGCGCGATCAGCCCGAGGCCGGCGACCGCACCTCCGAGTACCAGGAAGTACGGTCCCCACGCCCTACCGCTCGTCAATCGGCGTCCACTTCTGATCGCGCTCCCCGATGTATTCGCTGTCGGGACGGATCAGCCGGTTGTCGGCGTGCTGCTCGATCACGTGCGCGGTCCAGCCGGCCATCCTGCTGACCGAGAAGACCGGAGTGAACAGATCCGTCGGAATGCCAAGGTAGTGGTAGACCGTCGCGGCGTAGAAGTCGACGTTCGGGTAGAGACCCTTCTCCGCCAGAACGACCTCCTCCATCTCCTTCGACATCCGATAGTAGGTGTCGTCTCCGGACGCTTCGGCCAGTTCCCTGGACATCTTGCGCAGGTGGGTCGCGCGCGGGTCCTCGGTCTTGTAGACCCGGTGGCCGAAGCCCATGATCTTTTCACCCGCGGCCAGCTTGTCGCGGACGGCCTGGGCCACCCCGTCGGACGGGATGCTCTCCAGGGTGCGCATGACCTGCTCGTTCGCGCCGCCGTGCAGGGGGCCCTTGAGGGTGCCGATCGCCGCGACGATGGCCGAGTGCATGTCCGACAGCGTCGCCGCGCACACCCGGGCCGCGAACGTGGAGGCGTTCATGGTGTGGTCGGCGTGCAGGGTCAGGCAGGCGTCGAAGATGTCGACCTCGCGCTGACCGGGGACGCGGCCGGTGATCTGGAGCAGGAAGTTCGCCGCGATGCTCAGCTCGGGGTCCGGCTCGCGCGGGGTGGCGCCGGTGCGGGCGGCGTGGAACCGCGCGACGAGCACGGGTTGCTGCGCGGTCAGCCTGGCCGCTTTTCGGCGGTTGGCGTCGATCTCGGTGGAATCCTTGTCCGGATCCTCCGCGCCTGCCAGCGAGACCATGCTGCGCAGGGCCTCCATCGGGGCCTGCTTCTCCGCGATCTCGTCGATGTTGGCCTCGACCAGCGCGCCCAGGGTGCGGCCTCGGACGAGTTCCGCCCCGTACTCGGCGAGCTGTCGTCGCGTGGGGAGGGTGCCGTGCTGGAGCAGGTGCGCGGTCTCTTCGAAGCCGGTGCGGCCGGCTAGGTCGTGGATGTCGTAGCCGCGGTAGAAGAGGCGACCTGCTCGGCCGTCGATGTCGCTGAGCGCTGTTGACGCGGCGACGACATCGGCGAGCCCTTTGGTGGGGTTGTCCGCCATGTGTTGTTTCCTCCGCTTATCTTCGGTGGAAGTCTACCTGTGAGCAGGCAAAACCGTCCGCAGAGGTCCAGACCAATTTCTGCAGTGATTCTCGTTATGGCAAAGGAGATTCCCGTACCCCTCGTTTGGGTAAGCCGGAGCTGTAGCGGAAGTAACGGCGGGCTACCTGGGGAGGAACTGCCGTGGAGGGGCCGTTCATACGCGTCGAGGAGACCGGCGAGGTCATCCCCTTGCGCCCGGAGATCACCACGATCGGCCGGGGCCGGGGAGTGGACGTCAGGCTGGCCGATCCCAGCGTGTCTCGTCTGCACGCCGAGTTCGTCCGTCGCGGACCATACCTATATGTCGTCGACCTAGGGCTGTCGCGCAACGGCACCCGGGTGAACGGCAGGCCGATCGCCCGGAGAGTCCTGGACGACGGCGACGTCGTGAGCTTCGGTGCCGCGCGGTGCCGGGTCGGCGGCGTCCCTCGGGAGGACTTCACACCCGAGGTGGAGCTGCGCCGCGCCGCCGCTCCCGAGCTGACCAGAAGAGAGGTCGACGTCCTGACCTCCCTGTGCCGCCCAGCCCTGTCCGACGAGGCGTTCGTCGCCCCCGCGACGGCCCGCGAGATCGCCGACGACCTGGTGGTGACGGAAGCAGCCGTGAAACAACACCTGCTCCGCCTCTACCAGAAGTTCCGCATCCCGGAGGGCATCAACCGCCGCACCCGTCTCGCCAACGAGGTCGTCGCCCTGGGCCTGGTCCGCCCCACCCCCGTGGTACCCCCGCAACGCACCTCGGGCCCCGGGGAGTCCCCTCCACAGACAGCAGGCCGCCGCGCCTCGTGACCCCCGCCCGCGACCACGCCCGCGCGCCCTGACGACGACACACCGCGTGTCCGATCGGCTCCGGAGCGGGACAATCGGCCGGTGAGCGCGGCAGGCGGTTGCTACTGTGAGCGCATGACGGTCTTGGTTCGGAGCGACGCCATGACAGACAGCGATTCCCAGCTTCCCGAGTGGCTGATCCCCCCGGCAGGGGGCTTCACCGCGGATGACCTCGATCACTTTCCGCAATTGCCTGCGCACACAGAGTTGCTGGATGGAAGCTTGGTGTTCGTGAGCCCCCAAGCCTCCTTCCACCCGCTGATGGTGTCCCTCCTCGAACACGGCTTGCGGAGCAGCGCCCCGGACGACGTGCGGGTACGGCGGGAGATGAGCGTGGTGCTCGGTCGCAGGCAACGCCCGGAGCCGGACATCATCGTCATCCGCGACACCGCCGATCTTGGACCCGACACCACGGCGTACCAGGCCGCCGACGTGCTGCTGGCCGTCGAGGTCGTCAGCCCCGACTCGGAGATCCGCGACCGCGAACGCAAGCCCCAGCTCTACGCCCAGGCCGGCATTCCGCACTTCTGGCGCATCGAGCGGGAAGCGGAGCCGACGGCGTACATCCACGCGCGCGACCCCAGGACCGGCGAGTACACGATCATCGACGTCCACCGCGGCGCCTTCAAGGTCGACGTCCCGTTCCCCGTCGAGATCGACCTCAACGAGATCCACAAACTCTGACGTTTCGTCACCCCTGCTCACCAGGCTTTGGATACGCCGGAATAGCGCGGAAAGCCCGGCGATGGCACCGGCGTCAATACTTCACCTCGGCAATTCGGACCGGCAGGTGACGCATTTCTGTCTCCTTGTCAAGGGAAACACCTTTACAGCATCGGTAACACAGCTGTCACAGCGAGGGGTTGACCGTGGGCAGGGGGAGGTGGATAACTGAGCGGGGGTCAGCTAGCCGTTCCTTTGGAGCTGTGGATGAGTGTGCCCTCGCCAGCATTGGTCGGACGGGCTGCTGAGTTACGGACATTGATCGAAGCGGTGACGCGACCGCCGGCGGTGGTGCTGGTGGAGGGGGAAGCGGGGATCGGGAAGACGCGACTGGTCCGGGCGGCGCTGGGGAGGCTTCCGTCCGGGGACCGGGGCGTGTTGCTCGGGTACTGCCATCCGATTCGTGAGCCGTTTCCTTATGGGCCGGTTTTCGAGGCGTTGCGGGATGTCGAGGGGCGGTTGCCGCCGACACGGGAGCTGAATCCGGTCACGGGGGCGTTGCGAGGGCATCTGCCGGAGATCGCGCACGCCTTGCCGCCGTCGCCGGAGCCGCTGGACGATCCGCGGGCCGAACGGCACCGGGTGTTCCGGGCGATCCGGGCGCTGCTGGCGTCGGTCGGGCCCGCGGTGCTCGTCATCGAGGACCTGCACTGGGCCGACGACGGGACGCGGGACCTGCTGCGGTTCCTGACGGGACGGCCGCCGGAGGGGCTGGCGGTGGTCGCCACGTACCGGCGGGAGACTCACGGGGCGGCGCGGTCGCCGCTCGGGCGTGCCTACCTGCACCAGCCGGACACCACCTACGTGGTGGTGCCGCTGGCGCCGCTGGACGCCGGGGACGTGGGGAGCCTCGCCGGGGCGCTCCTGGATCGCTCCGACCTGCCGTCCTCGTTCGTCAGCCGGCTGCACGAGCGCACGGCGGGCATCCCGTTCGTGGTCGAGGAGGTGCTGCGGTCCCTGCCGGACGCCGAGGGGCCGGACGCGCTGGACCGGGCCGGGGTGCCGCTGCTGCTGCGTGAGGCGATGGCCGAGCGCATGGCGGGCCTGTCCCCCGCGGCGGTGGGCGCGGTGCAGGCCATGGCGGTGTTGCGGGTCCCGGCGGGCGAGCAGCTCATCACCGCCGTCGGCGGCGACCCGGCGGGGCTCGGCGAGGCACTGCGCGCCGGGGTGCTGCACGAGCAGGCCGACGGGCGGTACGGCTTCCGGCACATCCTGGCCCAGAAGGCGGTGTACGACGCCATCCCCGGCCCCGACCGCCGTTCCGCGCACGACCGCGCGATGATCGCGCTGGAGGCGATGGACTCGCCGCCGCTGGTGCAACTCGCCTTCCACGCCCGGCGCGCCGGGGACACCGCCGCCTGGCTGCGGCACGGCACCGCCGCCGCGCAGCGGGCCGCGACGCTCGGCGACACGGCCCTCGCCATCGAGGTCGTCGAGGGCATGCTGGAGGACGCCGACCTGCCGGCCACCCACCGGGGGCCGCTCGCCCTGATGCTGAGCCGCTTCGCCGCCACCGGCCTGTCCCACCAGCGGGTGGTGCGATTGCTGCGGCACGTGCTGCGCGACGACTTCCTGTCCCCCGGCGCCCGCGGCGAGGTACGGCTCAACCTCGGCGTCGTGCTGTCCAACCAGGCGGGCGACACCGCCGCCGGACGGTCGGAGATCCTGGCCGCGCTCGCCGAGCTGAGCGACCGGCCGACGCTGGCCGCCCGCGGCTGGGCCAGCCTCGCCATGCCCGGCTGGGGCACCGACCCGCTGTCCATGCACCAGGAATGGATGGCCCGCGCCGAGTCGCTGGTCGCCACCGCCGACGACCCGGCGCTGGCCGCCGCGGTCCGGGCCAACCGGGCGTCCCTGGAGATGATGATCGGCTCGCCGGACGCGTTCGCGGTGGCCGCCACGCTGCCGGTGGCCGACCCGCGCACCGCCGTGCGCAGGGAGGTCGCCCGGGCGTACTCCAACCTGCACGACGCGGCCACCACCCTCGGGCTGCACGCCTCGGCGGAGAAGTTCGCCATGGAGGGGCGGCGCCTCGCCACCGAGACCGGGGCGCAGTACCCCGCGTTCCTGCTGGCCTCCTCGACGATCCGCCGGGACTGGCTGACCGGCCGGTGGGACGGGCTGCGCGACCGGGCGGCGTCCCTCGGCGAGCTGGCCACCGAGACACCGCTGATCGCGGTGGACATCTGGCTGGTGCTGGGATCGCTCGCACTGGCGACCGGCGAGTGGGACGAGGCGTACCGATGGTTCCAGGCCGCCGGGCTGGACGCGCCGGACGCCCGGTACGTCCCGATCGTCGCGGCGGCGGCCGGGGGGATGATCGACCTGCACCTGGCGCGCGGCGCCCTGGACCCCGCCGTCGCCGAGGCGCAGCGGGCGGTGGCGCGGGTGCGCCGCAAGGGTGTCTGGGTGTGGGGGTCCCATCTGATCCCGTCCGCGGTCACCGCGCTGGCGTGGGCCGGGCGGATGAAGCCCGCGGCCGCGCTGGTCGGCGAGTACGCCGAAGGGATCGCCGACCGGATGGCCCCCACCGCGCACGCCGCGCTGGACACCGCCCGGGGGGCGCTCGCCGCCGCCGAGCAGCGGCACGCCGACGCCGTCGGCCATTTCGCCAGGGCCAGGGAGACGTACGCGGGGCTGCCCGAGCCGTACGCGGCGGCGCGGGCCGGGGAGGGCGAGGCGCGGGCCCGGCTCGCGCTCGGGGACGGGAGCGCCGCGGCGGGCTTCACCGAGCTGGCCGAACGGTTCGCCCGGCTCGGCGCGACCCATGACGCGGCCCGGTGCCGGCGGGCGCTGCGGGACATCGGGGTGGGGTTCCAGCTACCGAAAGGCCGGCGGCGGAACGTCAGCGTGTTGTCGCAGCGGGAGCGGGAGGTGGCCCGGCTGGTCGCGCTCGGCCGTACCAACCGGGAGATCGCCGACGTGCTGTTCCTGTCCACCCGGACGGTGGAGAGCCACGTGGCGACCGTGCTGCGCAAGCTCGGGGTGCGGTCGCGGACCGAGGTGGCACCGCCCGCCTGACCGTTCCCTTCGTGATCGCCGTACGGTCCCGGACCCGCCCTCGCACGGTTCCGGGACCTGCCCAGGACAACGGTGAACCCCCGGGACCGGCGGATCCCGGGGGTCGTTTCTCACCGTCGGCGATCAGGTGGCGATCAGACGGTGATGGTCCACCAGTCGAGGAACCCGGTGTCGATGAAGTAGTCGTCCCGGATCTCCAGGGTCCACGTGCCCGCGGCCACCTGGCTCACGCTCGCCGTGTAGGTCCTGGTGCCGTAGGACGTGCAGCTCGAACCGCCGGAGGTGTCCAGCGTGTAGTACGTGCCGTTCGGGCCGCGCAGCCGGATCCGGAGGTCCTCGGCGCAGGTGTGCGAGGCCGTCACGACCACGGTCACCGGCGACACCGCGTTGCCGCTGGCGGTCGAGGTGATCGGGCTGTTGATGGTCGACAGGTCGTTGATGTTGTAGTTGGTGTCGTTGCGGAACGTCCGGCCACCCGAGGTGCCCGAGACGGTCAGCGTGTACGTCGCGGTGTGGACGACCGCCCCGGTGCCCGTGACCGTGATGGGGTACGTGCCCGGCGGCGTGGACGCCGTCGTGGCGATGGTCAGGGTGGAGGAGGAGCCCGAGGTCACCGAGGCCGGGCTGAAGCTCGCGGTCGCGGTGGCCGGCAGGCCGGAGGCGCTGAAGGTGACGGTCTGCGCGCTGCCCGCGGTGGTCGCGGTCGAGACCGTGGAGGTGGCCGAGGCACCCGCCGTCACCGTGCCGGCGGTCGGGCTCAGCGCGATGGAGAAGTCGTTGCTGGAGGAGCTACAGGTCGGCTCGCCCGACTGCACCGGAACGCTGATCGCGTTCCAGGCGGCCTTGGTGGTGGAGCACTCGACGCTGGCCGCGCCGTACAGCTCGACCGCCGCCTGCAGCGAGGCGAGACGGGCGTTGGCGTACCGCCAGGACGAGGTCTTGCGCTGGAGGGCGCCCATGAAGATCCGGCCGGCCTTCTGGATGCCGAGGCCGGTCACCGACGCCGGTCCGCCGGAGCAGATCGGGCTGTTGGGCTTGCCGCCACCCGGCGCCGAACCCTCGGCGAGCAGGTAGAACCAGTGGTTCAGCGGACCGGCCGCGGCGTGCACCTCGGTGCTCGGGATCGACGAGGACCAGCAGTTGGGGTCGCCGGCGAGGCTCGGCTGGTACATGTACCGGATCGGGCCGTCGCCGACCAGATCGACCTCTTCACCGACCTGGTAGTCCGGCGGGTCGTTCGGGTTGTTGGTGTACGCCTCGGTGAGCGCGCCGAAGATGTCGCCGGTGGACTCGTTCATGCCGCCGTTCTCGTTGCCGGAACCGGCGCCACCGGGGGTGGTCTGGAAGATGGCGTGACCGAACTCGTGCGCGACGACGTCGATCGGGGTGGCCTGGCGCGCGTTGTCCTGCGAGTGGCCGAAGTTGGTGTAGCTGCCGTTCCAGTAGGCGTTGACGTCGTTCAGGCCGACGCGGGCGGGGTAGCCGCCGCCGCTGCCGTTGATGCCGTTGCGGCCGAGCCATGCGCCGAGCATGTCCCATTCCTTCTGCACGGCGTACAGCGCGTCGACGCAGGCGGTCTCGAGGTTGGTGCCCCCGCCGTTGCCCCAGGCGTCGTCGGTGCCGGTGTAGGTCGAGCCGTTCTGGCCGCCACAGCGCAGGCCGCTGCGGGTGGAGTCGGCCATGGAGAAGGAGCTGCCCGAGCCGGACGTGCTGATGGTGACGGAGCCGTTGTAGTAGCCGCTGCCGGTGCCCGCGCGCACGTCGTCGTAGGAGTCGGCGACCTCGCCGGTCCTGGCGTCGACGAAGACGTGCTGGATGCTGGGCTTGCCGTCGGCGACGCCGGAGACCACGGCCTCCCAGGCCAGGCGCGGCTTCGCACCCCAGGCCAGCACCACCAGGCGGGGCGCGGAGCTGTCGTCGGCCCGCGCCAGCTTGGTCTTGGCGGTCGCGGTGGCCGCCTCGGCGGTGATCGCCGGGGTGGTCGACAGGCTCACGAGGGTGGCCGGGGCCGCCGCCGTGGTGTCGCGCACGCGTCCGCTGGCGTCCGCGACCACGACCGCGTCGCCGCCCACCATGGGCAGGCCCTTGTACGTGCGGTCATAGGTGACGTAGTAGAGGCCACCGGCGCCGGCGGTCACGCCGGTGCGCTTGTAGGTCTCGCTGAGGCCCACACGCAGGTTGTCCACACCACTCGCGACGGCCTGGTCGGCCGCGGAGGTGGCGCGCTGTGCGGGGTCGGCGAGGGCCTGGACCTTGTCCTGGCTGCCGGGCGGGGGCTTGGCCGCCGCCGGAGTGGCGGGGGCCACCACGGCGATCATCGCCACGGCGGCGGTCACCGTGAGCAGAGCTCTGCGCCTCATGGGCGTGTTTGTCCTTTCTCTGCCTCCCATTGCCGCGCCACGCCAGGGTGTGCGGGCAGCGGCGGCCGTACCGCCTGGTCAGGGCTCGGCGGCCGACCTGATTGGGAGTAGGGGGGTGATGAGAGAAATCGAGCGATGCACGCCGGTCTTTTACGACCGGCGGAGACGTCCTCCCATGGCGGGATCAACGGCCATGGCCTCAGCGACTGCTTACGGCGGGAAGTGGGGAAAGGTCACGTTCGCGGCACTCCTCACGAAGCGGGCGGGTCATCACCGCCCTGCCGCGACGCTAGGTCCGCGATCAGCCGTTGAACATCCGTAGTGACATCCGTATAAGTACGGAAAAATCCACATCCATAGCAGGTCAACGTATGTCCCAAACTATGGATAACCCTCCAACCCCACCCTCCACGACGTACGCCCCCCACCATCGGTTCACCACCACAAAACAGGCACTCCCCTTTTGAGAGACCACCCCGTTCCAGCCCCCGCACCTCCACCACGCAAAACGATCGCTCCCCCTTCCGAGAGAGCACCCGTTCCAGACCCGCCCCCCGCAAACCAGCGCTCTCCTCCTCAGGGAGCACCCGTTCCAGAGCGCCTGCGGTCTCCCCGTACCGGCGCTCACCCAGCCGGAGGAATCGTTCAAACCGGCGCCCGACACGGCGGAACTGATGCAGCGAACCAGCGCCGTCGTACGCCTCACCGATTGGTGCTCACCGACGGTCAGCCCGATACCCGCATCTCTCCCAGTAGGTCGGTTCCGCGTGGGTGGGTGGCCGGCGACGACCGTCGTCTCGGACACGAATGAAGGGAAACCCCTAGTTGCGCCGAGGCGAAGTGACCCACCCCTTGTCGCCCACAAACCTGGCCATCACCATCCACCCACCGCACGAAGCGGCACCCCCGCAGCGGCGAGCGCCGGAAATCTCCATGACAGTGCCTACGGACGTCTCCATGACGGCAGGGCACACCCACTTCCTATGACTGTGCAGGTGCTATTCGGTGAGAACCACTCAGTGAGGGCCGTTCAGTGTGCACCGTTCGGTGAGAACCGTTCGGTAAGAACCGTTCTGTGAGGGCGCGGCCCCTTGGAACGCCGTCCGTCAGGGCAGTCTCGCCGAACCGACACGCGCCCCGCCCCCAAGGGGAACGTTCAAACCGGCGCCGCGACGGCGAGACGGGGTACGGCGAATACGGCGCCATCCTACGGCGATCAACCGACGACCATTCGGTGAGAACCGTTCCGTGGGGGCCGTTCCGTGGGGGCCGTTCCGTGAGGGCCGTTCCGTGAGGGCGCATCCCGTGGGACGCCGTCCGTCAGGGCAGTCTCGCCGAACCGACACGCGCCCCGCCCCCAAGGGGAACGTTCAAACCGGCGCCGCGACGGCGAGACGGGGTACGGCGAATACGGCGCCATCCTACGGCGATCAACCGACGACCATTCGGTGAGAACCGTTCCGTGAGAACCGTTCCGTGGGGGCCGTTCCGTGGGGGCCGTTCCGTGGGGGCCGTTCCGTGGGGGCCGTTCCGTGAGGGCCGTTCCGTGAGGGCGCATCCCGTGGGACGCCGTCCGTCAGGGCAGTCTCGCCGAACCGACACGCGCCCCGCCCCCAAGGGGAACGTTCAAACCGGCGCCGCGACGGCGAGACGGGGTACGGCGAATACGGCGCCATCCTACGGCGATCAACCGACGACCATTCGGTGAGAACCGTTCGGTAAGAGCCGTTCCGTGAGGGGGCGATCCCTTGGGACGCCGTCCGTCAGGGCGGTCTTGCCGGGCCGAGGCGCGGCCTGCCCCGGCGCGCCCTGTCCCCAGCTCTCCAGAGAGAGCGTTTGAACCGGCGCCGTCGCGCGGGGGGGACCGAGGGTGTCATGGAGACCTCCGCACCCGCTGTCACGGGGTGCCGCTCATGGGCGGTCGGAGGACTCGCGGGGTTGGGTGGGTGGTGATGGCCAGGCTCGTGGACGACAACGGGTGGGCCACTACACCCCAACGCGACTAGGGGTTTGCGTTCATTCACACCCAGAACGACGATCGTCCCCGGCCAACCATCCAGGTGGGCCGAATCGACCATCCTGTTCCGCCGTTCCCGATTGGCCGGTTGGCCGCCGCAAAACGGCGCCGGATTCGCCGTACCACTTCCCGCCGTCGCGGCGCCGGGTAGGAGAGGCGTCGGCGGACGACGGTGGGGGCGGTTGGGGGCGGGGGTGAGGGGTGGTTAGTGGGATGTGGGGGCGAAATCCGGCACCATCGTGCGGTGGGGAATCGAGGGTGTCATGGAGACCTCCGCACCCGCTGTCACGGGGTGCCGCTCATGGGCGGTCGGAGGACTCGCGGGGTTGGGTGGGTGGTGACGGCCAGGCTCGTGGACGACAACGGGTGGGCCACTACATCCCAGCGCGAGGGGGTTTCCGTTCATTCACGCCCCAGACGACGATCGTCCCCGGCCAACCATCCGCGTGGGGCGAGCCGACTTGTGAGGTGGGCTTGTGAGGGGGTTAGCGGGAGAGGTGTTCGGCGGCTTCTACGACGTTGGTTAGGAGCATGGCGCGGGTCATGGGGCCTACGCCGCCGGGGTTGGGGGCTACGAAGCCTGCTACGGCGCGGACGTCGGGGGCTACGTCGCCTGCCAGTTTGCCGTCCACTCGGGAGACGCCTACGTCTAGGACGGCGGCGCCGGGCTTGACCATGGAGGCGGTGATCAGGCCGGGGACGCCGGCGGCGGCTACCACGATGTCGGCCTCGCGGACGCGGGAGGGGAGGTCGTGGGTGCCGGTGTGGCAGAGGGTGACCGTGGCGTTCTCGGTGCGGCGGGTCAGCAGCAGGCCCAGGGGGCGGCCTACGGTGATGCCGCGGCCGATCACGGTGACGTCGGCGCCCTTGATCGGGACGCCGTACTCCTGGAGGAGGACCACGATGCCGCGCGGCGTGCACGGCAGGGGGGCGTCGACCATGTGGACGAGGCGGCCGAGGTTGATCGGGTGCAGGCCGTCGGCGTCCTTGGCGGGGTCCATGCGCTCGATCAGCGCCTGGGTGTCGAGGTGGCGGGGCAGCGGCAGCTGCACGATGTAGCCGGTGCAGGCGGGGTCGGCGTTGAGCTCGTCAATCGCGGCCTCGACCTCGGCCTGGGTGGCGGCCTCCGGCAGGTCCCTGCGGATCGAGGCGATGCCCACCTCGGCGCAGTCGCGGTGCTTGCCCGCGACGTAGATCTGGCTTCCGGGGTCGTCGCCGACGAGGATCGTGCCGAGGCCCGGCGTGACCCCCTGGGTGCTCAGCCGCGCGACCCGCTGCGCCAGATCGGCCTTGATCTTGGCGGCGGTCGCCTTACCGTCGAGAATCTGCGCGCTCACAGCTCGCCATCATCCCATGCCACCGCGCCACAGGACGCGGCGGCCGTCAGACGGCGCCGATGACCGCCGACGATCACCCGCGACCGCCAGAGATCACCGGCGGTCGGCGGGGGGTCGCCAAAGATCACCGGCTTTCGTGGTGATCACCGGGCTTGCGGTAATCACCACGCTCGCGGTCGCCGGGTTCACCGCGCTCGCCGCGCTCGCCGCGCTCGCCGAGTTCACCGCGCTCGCCGGGTTCACCAGGCTCGCCAGGTTCGCCGGGATCGTCAGTGGAAGAAGTGGCGGGTGCCGGTGAAGTACAGGGTTATGCCTGCCTTGGTGGCGGCGGCGATTACCTCTTCGTCTCGGACGGAGCCGCCGGGTTCCACTACTGCCTTCACGCCGGCCTCGATGAGGACCTCCAGGCCGTCGGCGAAGGGGAAGAACGCGTCCGAGGCGGCCACGGAGCCGGCGGCTCGGTCGCCGGCTCTGGTCACGGCCAGGCGGGCGGAGTCGACGCGGTTGACCTGGCCCATGCCTACGCCGACGGTGGCGCCGTCGGCGGCCAGCAGGATGGCGTTGGACTTCACCGAGCGGCAGGCGCGCCAGGCGAACGCCAGGTCGGCCAGTACCTCGGGTGAGGCGGGGGTTCCGGTCTTGAGCTCCCAGGCGGACGGGTCGTCGCCGGGGGCGTTCACCCGGTCCACGCTCTGCACCAGCAGGCCGCCGTCGATGCGCCGGAACTCGGCCGGGTTGGACGGGGCGACGGGGCAGCGCAGCAGGCGCAGGTTCTTCTTGGCGGTCAGCACGTCCAGGGCCTCGGGGGTGAAGGACGGCGCCACCACCACCTCGGTGAAGATGGGGGCGATCTGCTCGGCCAGCTCGGCGGTCACCTCGCCGTTCACCGCGATCACCCCGCCGTACGCCGACACCGGGTCGCAGGCGTGGGCCTTGCGGTGCGCTTCGGCGACGTCGGCGCCCACGGCCAGGCCGCAGGGGTTGGCGTGCTTGATGATCGCGACGGCGGGCTCGGCGAAGTCCCACGCGGCGCGCCAGGCGGCGTCGGCGTCCACGTAGTTGTTGTAGGACATCTCCTTGCCGTGCAGCTGCTCGGCGCCGGCCAGGCCCTCGGTGCCGGCGGAGTACAGCGCGGCGCCCTGGTGGGGGTTCTCGCCGTACCGCAGCACGGCGCTGCGGCGCCAGGTGGCGCCCATGAAGCTCGGCCAGGCGCTGTCGGCCTCGGGAGCGTAGACGTTGGCGAACCACGAGGCCACCACGGTGTCGTACGCGGCGGTCTGGGCGTAGGCGACGGCGGCGAGACGACGGCGCTCGGGCTCGGTGAAGCCGCCGGCCTCGACCGCGGCCAGCACGTCGCCGTACCGGCGGGGGTCGGTCACCACGGCCACGCTGCCGTGGTTCTTGGCCGCCGCGCGGATCATCGCGGGGCCGCCGATGTCGATCTGCTCGACGCACTCCTCGGGCGAGGCGCCGGACGCCACGGTCTCCTGGAACGGATACAGGTTGACCACGACGAGCTGGAACGGCTCGATCTCCAGCTCCTCCAGCTGCTTGACGTGGGAGGGGTTGCCGAGGTCGGCCAGCAGGCCCGCGTGCACCCGGGGGTGCAGGGTCTTGACCCGGCCGCCCAGGCACTCGGGGAAGCCGGTCAGCGACTCGACCGGCGTCACCGGCACCCCGAAGGACGCGATCTTCGAGGCCGTGCCGCCCGTGGACACGATCTCGACGCCCGCGGAGTCGAGGGCCCGGACCAGCTCCTCCAGCCCGGACTTGTCGTAAACCGTGATCAGCGCGCGCCGGATGGCGATGCGGGTCACTTGGTGCTCCTCCCTGTTTCCGGACGGCCCGGACGTAGTGGCTCTGCCAAGGGGTCGCCGCCGAGACGGACCCGGCGGCCGGTCACGCTCCAGCCGTCCCGCGCCATGCGGCCGACGACCTCGACCAGCAGGCGGCGTTCCACGGTCTTGATCCGCTCGTGCAGCGTGCTCTCGTCGTCACCATCCTCCACGGTCACCGCCTCCTGGGCGATGACCGGGCCGGTGTCCACCCCCGCGTCCACCAGATGGACGGTGCAGCCGGTCACCCGGACGCCGTACGCGATGGCCTCGGCGACCGCGTGCGCGCCCGGGAAAGACGGCAGCAGGGCCGGGTGGGTGTTGACGACGGGGAACGCGGCGAGCACCTCGTGGCCGAGGATCTTCATGAATCCGGCCGAGACCACCAGATCGGGCCGGTGGACGGCGATGGCGTCCCGCAGGGCCGTGTCCCAGGCCGCCCGGGTGGGATGGCCGGACAGCTTGACCACGAAGGACGGGATGCCTTCGCGTTCCGCCCGGGCCAGCCCTTCGATGCCTTCTCGATCGGCCCCCACCGCGACGATGCTCGCACCGTATGCGCCATCGGCGGCGGCGTCGATGAGGGCCTGTAGGTTGGTCCCCGAACCGGAGACGAGGACCACGAGCCGAGCCGACAGGGCTGCACTCCTTCAGGGCGACGTTGACGTAAGGCTGTCAGCGTATCGGCCCTCCCGCTCCATGACGCAGAGGAGGCCAGGGTGCTACCACCCGCCGAGACTTCGGGAGTCGAGATCGGGCGCCGCGCGCTGCTGCTCTCGATCGGCGCTCTGGCGCTCACCTTGATCGTCCCGGTGCTCGGGCTGGCCCTCGGCGTCTTCGCCGTGATCGTCTGCTTCCGGGCGTGGCGCACGCTGTCCCGCAAGCGGTCGTCGGTCCTCATGCCGGTCCTCGGGGCCCTGGTGGCCGCCTTCTCGATCGTGCTCGCGGCCTCGGTGACCTGGTTCCAGACGTACTTCAGCGGCGAGCTGACCGCGTACAACGAGTGCATGAAGGGCGCGGGGACCACCACCGCGCAGCAGGCGTGCGTGTCCCATCTGGAGAGGGCCATGGAGAGCAAGCTCTCCTTCATCCCGCAGGGCACCCTCCGCCTGCCCTTCCCCCCGTGACGCCGCGCCGAGGGAACATCCCCGCCCCCTCCCGTACTTGAAATCTCTGTAGCCTCAGACTCCTCCCCCTACCGACGCCATCCGGCTCCCAGTGCCTTTAGGAGTAGTCGTGACCTCTTGTTCCCACCTGCCCCTCGTGAACGACGTGGATCCGAGCACGGAAGCCGGCTGCGAGGACTGCCTGGCCATGGGTTCCCGCTGGGTCCACCTGCGCACCTGCCTGACCTGCGGCCACGTGGGCTGCTGTGACTCCTCCCCCAACCGCCACGCCACCGCCCACTTCCACGCCACCACCCACCCCATCGCCGAGAGTTTCGAGCCCGGCGAGGACTGGGCCTGGTGCTTCCCCGACCAAATCCTCCTGGAGCCCTCCCCCAGCGGCCACGGCCTCCGCGCCCACCTCTGACCCCTGGGCAACGCCGACCCTGTGCAGCGGGCTGCGAACGTCGTACGTGGCCCGCCGGGCGGTCAGGAGTCGCGGTCCCAGGCGTACGGGTCGACGTAGATGACGTGACCGCCGCGGTCGTCCGTCTCGTCCACGATGTCGCGCCGGGCCTCGGGGTCGCCGGCCTCGTGGGGCGGCGCGGTGGCGAGCGGTCCGGCGGGGCGGGGCACCACGGGGGTGGGGTCGAACGGGGTGTGCTCGTCGCTCCAGTCGTCGCGGATGGCGGGGATGGGCTGGGTGTCGGCCTCGGTGGCGTTCATCCAGTGGCCGGGAAGGCCGGCGGAGGGCTTGATCTTGCCGGTGACCTTGGCGATCACCTCGTCGGCCATCCGGACGGGAGCGGGCGCCGACCGCGCGCCGTGGAACATCGACCACCAGTTGGCCAGACCGGCGGATATCCCGGCCGCCACCCCCACTTCGAGCGTGACCGACAGCGCCACCTCCCACGCGGACGGCCCGACCGCCGACAACCGCGCGCCCCCCAAAGGCCCTCCGGCCAGGGCGGCGAGCAGCCCGGACGCCAGCCCGGTGGCCAGCCCGCACCCGAACCCCCACAGCGGCGCCGACTCGAACTGCGGCGTGGGCGCGACCCGCGCCACCACGACCCCGGCGATCGCCCCCGCGACGAACGGCACCGCGAGCACCGACATCAGCAGCGGCGACGTGACCCCGGGATCGGGCAACGCCCCCAGCACCGGCAGCGCCGGCACCGAGCCGAGCTGCACCCCGGTGGGCGCCACCAGCGTCCCGGTGCCGATCGCGAACCCGGGCCCGCTGAGATAGGCCAGCCCCCAGATCACCAGGTTGGGGAGGTACAGCGCCTGCACGAGCAGCAGCAGCACCCCGCCGATCACGCCGGGCGCCAGGAAGTCCGACAGCTCGCGCACCTGCCCGAAGCTCGTGCCGAGGGCCACGACCACAAGCACCAGCCCGGCCCCCAGCATCGTGAGCAGCGCCACGGCCGTCCCGGCCACCAGCGCGCGAGGCCGTTCGGGCAGCAGCCGCAGCATGGAGCGCCACGGCCCGATGGTCCGCGCGGTGGCCAGCGACCCGGCTGCGAACGCCAGCACCAGGTGGCTGAGCAGCGCCTCCCCCATGAACGGCTGGGTCAGCTCGTTCCGCGCGACCAGGGCGATCACCCCGGCGAGCATGGCGTACGGCGCGGCCAGCGAGACCCCGGCCTGGGCGATGAGCACCAACTGGGCGCGCCTGCGCGCGTTGGCCAGGTCCTTGGTGCTGCCCTTGGGCAGCCGGGCGGGCATCCGCAGCCGCAGGTCCGCGTCCCTGGCCATCCACAGCGCGGCGCGGTACAGCAGGGCGGCGGGCAGCACCGACAGCCCGAGCGGGAGCAGCCCGACGCGTCCGCCGGGGATCGCGAACCCCGCGTGGTGGGCGGCCAGCCACACCTGGCACGCCGCCCGGAACACCTCGGCGACCCCTTGCCCGAAGGCCCCTCTCGGTGCCGCGATCCACCCGATCAGTGTGAGCGTGGTGAGGACGGCCAGCCCGACGCCGAGTGTCCAGGCGGCGGCGAGCATGCCCGACACCGGTAGCGGACGACGCGTCTCGTCGTCGTCCCCCGTTCCCCCCGAGAAGGGGATCCGGTTGAGAACGCTCCGCGGGCCCGCCCGCAGCTGATCGAAAAGGGCCGTCACAGTACCGGATTTTCTCAGCTTCCCCCCCTCTCCCACCGCACCCGCCCCGCGTGTCGTCATAACCATGTAGGCGCGACCACGCGTACCGGCGGGCCATCCTGGGCGCTTACCCAGCTGACCCGCACGAACGCGATGCCCCCTCGGCAGGACCTTCGGTCCGTCGTCTCGGCCGTAAACGACCTGAACCCCCTACTCGCGCTGGGCGGTAGGGGCCCACCCTTTGTCGCTCACAAGCTTGGCCACCACAGCCCACCCAACCCCGCGCAACCCCGACCGCCCGCAAGCGGCACCCCCCACGACGGATGCGTGCGAAGTCCTGCGCTCCCAACGGCGGCGACTGCGTCGAAATCGCAGCCCTGTCACACGGACGCGTCGGCATACGGGACAGCAAGAACCTCACAGGTCCCGCACTCATATTCGCCCCCGCCGCGTGGAGCACCTTCCATAAAAGCCTCGCGGCCGACGACTTCGGCCTTACCCGCCGCCCGCAGCGTGCCGGGACGGCGACGTCACTGCCAGTCCCGCATGCATGTGCAGACGGCCCACGCTGAGACCTGTTGCCCGGTCGCGTCGGTGACCACCACGTCGATGCGCACGAGGCGGCCGGGAGTGCAGCCGAGTCGCAGAACATGGCCGGTGAACTGCGGCTTGTAGACGCCGTCCTTGTACCACGCATAGGTGTACGGGGTGGTGCCGCCTTCCAGGGTGATCGCGCACCACATGAGGCTGCCGCCCGGGTCGCAGTCCCAAGCCGTGACCACGAGTGAGCCGGCCGCCTGGGCGTTCGATGCCGGAGCGCCGGTGAGAACCAGCAGCAGGGCGAGAGGGAGAGCCGCGACGGCTAATCGGAGCTTCGCACGCATGGAACGAGTCCCATCTCAAGACGATTCGACTCACATGTCGTATCACGCGGCGCCATACACCGAACACGGCCGGTAAGACTATCTCTTCGGACCTGCGGCATGATCCTCGGGGCGGCCGGGGGGTCACGCAGGATCGGCGGCGACCCCGGAGCGCTCAGTCTCCTCCGTAGAGCCGTTCCATGGAGACGAGTTCGACGTCGGGGCGCCGGGCGGCGAGGTGGGTGAGGTCGGGGGTGAAGCCGGTGCGGGAGAACAGGAGGAGCTTAGGGAGCAAGGTGATCTTGGTGCTAGGGAGGAGGGCGCGGAGGTGCTCCAGTCGTTCCAGTTGGGGGATGCCGATGGGGAGCTCCGTGCTCTTGGCTTCGCCGATGGCGGTTATGCGGTCGGGGGCGAAGGAGGTCGTCTCTGTGACGACGACGTCCAGCTCGTGACCTTGGCGGTGTTCGCGGCACGGGAGTTCGGTGGGGCGTACGGCGGTGGCGGTGCCGCCCAGGGTTTCGGGGGAGGCGTGCTCGAAGCACCACTGGCGGGCGAGGTCCTCGAAGTGGGCGCCGTAGATCTGGGAGGCGACGGTGTCGGCGTTGGTGCGCCAGACGCGGTCGGCGCGGCCCGCGATCAGCTCGGCCTCGTGGCGCCGGATGAGGAGCTGGTGCAGGCGTACGACGGGTTCGGCGATACGGAAGACGCTGCGCTTGCCGCGCAGGGCGTCGTCGGTCTGCTCGATCAGGCCGATGTCCTGCAGGCCCGACAGCAGGTGCGCCAGTGCGCTGCTCGGACGTCCGAGTGCCGCCGCTATCTCCGAACGCCGGTGGTTGCCGGCGCTGATCGCGCTCAGTGTGGCCGCGTACGAGGTCGGATCGGTGATGGAGGGCTCCTCCCGCAGGAGCAGGGCACCTTCGCGGAACATCGCGGAGGCCGGACTCAGCAGACGGCGCTGAACCCAGCGCTCGAACCCGGCCAGGTCGGCGGGTGCCGAGCCGCCACTCATCTCCCGATAGGCAGGGGTGCCGCCGAGCAGGGCGTGCAGCCGGAACGCCAGCTCCGGGTCGTGCTCCACGCCCCAGAACGCGGCGGCCTCGCGGAACCTGAACGGACGCACGACCAGTTCCATGGCCGCCCGCCCACGCAGGGGCGCGCCACCGGCGAGCAGTTGCGCCATCGTGGTGAGCGCGCTGCCGCAGAGGATCATCCGGGTCCTGGTGTGCTGTTTCGCGTACCCGAGCGGGCTGAGCGCCTGCTGGAGGTAGGACGGCAGCGCGGGGGTGACCGAGACGAGGTAGGGGAACTCGTCGATGATGAGCGGGACGGCCTGCTCGTCCCCGATCCGGAGCACTTCGTCGATGGCTTCACGCCATGTCTGGAAGACCACGGCCTGGCGCAGCCCTCGGTAGGCGGCGTAGGCCGCTCCGAGATCGGCGAGATTCTGCGCCTCGGTCTGCTGGGTCGCGCCGAACAGGAACCCGCCGGTCTGCTGAGCCAGCAGTTCGAGCATCAGGGTCTTGCCTTGCCGGCGCCGGCCGTAGACGAGCCCAAGACTTGCGCCCTCCACGGGGGAGGAAACGAAGTCCGCGAGGACGTCCCACTCGGTGTCCCGGCCGAACAAACGCTCCGGCTTCTCCAGCAAACGACTGCCCTTCCACGTCCACGTGGGTTCATCATGACGATGCCTATGATAGCCACAACTATCATAGGCACACCTATGACTAATCCCTCTGCGGCGTCCCGTGGCGCCATCGCCGTGATCCTCGTCCGCCACCGCCGCTTCGCCGTGAGAACTTGACGGCGGCAGGGGATAACCGTTAGACGTAGGGGCTAACGGTTAGAGGAGGGGCCAATGCAGCAGGAAGTCGTGCTGGCGATGCTGGCCAAGGAGCCGTCGCACGGGTACCAGCTTCGGGCTCGGCTGCGGGACGCGCTCGGTCCTCTTGGGGACGCGATGAACGCGGGGCAGGTCTACGTCACGTTGAACCGGCTGGAGAAGGCCGGGCTGCTGGCGGTCGAGAGGTCTGCCGAGGACGGTGAGCGGTCGGATCGCAAGGTGTACGCGCTCACCGCCGACGGGCAGCAGCGGGTGGCCGAGTGGATCGCCGAGGTGAGCTGGCCGAGGCCCGACCTCGCGGAGTTCCATCTCAAGCTGATCGCGGCCGCGTCGGCCGGGCTGGCCGATCCGCTCACCGTCGTCGACACCCAGCGCCGCGAGCTGCTGCGCCGCCTGCGGGACGCCCAGCGCGCTGCCATGGCCGAACCGGACCGTTCGTCCGCGGGGCTGTTGCTGGAGGGCATCGTGCTCCGGCTCCAGGCGGACCTGCGGTGGCTTGAGGCATGTGAGAAGAACTGGACCCACCGGAGGAGTGGATCGTGAGCAACGCCGCCGACACGGCCGTACTTCGCACCCGCGGGTTGCGGAAGGAGTACGGCAAGGGGGAAGGGCTGGTGCGCGCCGTCGACGGGGTCGATCTCGACATCGTCGCGGGAGAGACGGTGGCGGTGATGGGGCCCAGCGGCTGCGGGAAGTCCACGCTTTTGCACCTGCTCGGGGGGCTGGACCGGCCGTCGGGTGGCGAGGTGTCGCTGAACGGCCGCCGCATCGACGACGTCAGCGAGAGGGACCTGGCCCGGATGCGGCGGAACGCCATCGGCTTCGTCTTCCAGGCTTTCCACCTGATGGAGGAGCTCACCACCGTCGAGAACGTCGAGCTGTCGGCGCTGCTGGCCGGACGCTCGCCGCGGGCCGCCAGACGGCGCGCGGAGGAGCTGCTGGAGCAGGTCGGGCTCGCCGACCGGGCACGTTTCCTGCCGTCCGCGCTGTCCGGTGGCCAGCGGCAGCGGGTCGCGGTCGCCCGGGCGTTGAGCAACGAACCGTCGGTCGTCCTCGCCGACGAACCGACCGGAAACCTGGACAGCGCCGCCACCCTGGACGTCCTCCGGCTCTTCGAGAGCCTGCACGAGTCCGGCCAGACGCTGGTCATCGTCACCCATGACGTGCGGATCGCGGCCACCGCGAGCCGGATGATCTCGATGCGCGACGGCGTGCTCGTGGACGAGACCAGGTTGACCGGCGGCACCACCGGGCAGCTCGGCGCCCTCGCCGGGCTGGAGGACTGATGGGCCGCATCCTGCTCGTGGCCCGCCTCGCCGTGCGTGACCTCCGGCGGCGGCGCGTCGAGACCGCGCTTCTGCTGATCGCCATCATGGCGGCCACCACCACGCTGACCCTCGGGCTCGTCCTGCGCGACGCGGCCGCCGACCCGTACCAGAGCACCCGGGAGGCGACCCGCGGACCCGACGTGGTCGCCGCCAGCCAGTCCGCCAAGCTCTCCGGCCTTGAGGAACTGGCCGGCGTTCCCGGCGTCGTCGCTCACAGCGGACCGTACCCGGTCGCCGGGGCGGAACTTCAGGCGTCCGGCCGGACGTCGGATGTGCAGGCCGTCGGTCGCGACGCCGCGCCCGCGGCGGTCGACCAGCCCGAGGTGGTCCAGGGCCGCTGGATCGGCAGTGGCGGCGTGGTGGTCGAGGCCGCCTTCGCCAACGCGCTCAAGGTGCGCGTCGGGGATCCGGTCACCCTGAACGGCCGGTCGTTCGAGGTCGTCGGCGTCGCGGTCACCGCCGCCGTGTCGCCCTACCCGGGGACGTCCTGCATCGTCGCCGCCGGTTGCGCGAACGGTGCGACCCCCGAGCAGCTGTCCGAGCTTCCTCCGGGCCTGTTGCGGAATCCCGGTCTGGTCTGGCTCACTCAGGCCGATGTGCGGAGCCTCACCCCGGATCCGGCCTCCCTGTCCTACGTGATGAACCTGAAGCTGGCCGACCCGGACGAGGCCCAGGCGTTCGCCGACGCGAACCGCGCCCCGATCATGCAGTCCTGGGAGAACATCCTCGAAGACGCCACCGAGCTGGCCAGAGACTCCCAGATCCTTCTGCTGATCGGAGCCTGGCTGCTCGGCCTGCTCGCCGTGGCCAGCCTTTCCGTGCTGGTCGGCGGCCGGATGGCCGATCAGACCAGACGCGTCGGGCTGCTCAAAGCTGCCGGCGGCACACCGGGCCTGGTCGCCGCCGTGCTGCTCGCGGAGTACGTCCTCGTGGCCGTCGTCGCGGCGGCGGCCGGGCTGGTGGCCGGATCGCTGACCGCTCCGTTGCTCACCGAGTCCGGTGCCGGCCTCATCGGCAGCGCGGGCACACCGTCGATGACCATTTCCACGGCCGGTCTGGTGACCGGCGTGGCGCTCGGGGTCGCGGTCGTCGCGACCGTCGTCCCGTCCGTGCGCGCCGCCCGCGCCAGCACCGTCGACGCGCTGGCCGACTCGGCACGCCCGCCCCGCCGCACCGGCTGGCTGATCGCGATCTCGCGACGACTACCCGTCCCGCTGCTTCTCGCCCTGCGGGTCGCCGCCCGCCGCCCGCGACGCGTCGTGCTGGGTGTGGTCAGCATCGCGATCACCGTCAGCGGGATCTTCGTCGTCCTGGTGCTCAACGCCTTCCTCGCCACCCAGCCACTCACCGGCGGATACGACGACGCGCAGGTGGGGCTACTGCGCGAGGTGCTCCTCGTCTGGATCGTCATACTGCTCTGCCTGGCGGCGGTCAACGCCGTCTTCATCACCTGGGCGACGGTCCTCGACAACCGCCACTCGTCGGCCCTGGCCCGCGCCCTAGGCGCCACCCCCGGTGACGTGAGCGCCGCGATGGCGGCCGCACAGGTACTCCCCGCCCTCGCAGGCGCCGTCCTAGGCGTTTTCCCGGGAGGCTACGCACTGTTCGCCGCCATCAACGCCATCACCGGCGGCGACAGCGACAGAGCCACCCTTCCGCCACCCTGGCAACTACTCGCCTTAGTGCTGGCGACCGTACTGGTGGTGGCGGCCCTCACCGCCCTTCCCGCCCACCTCGGCGGCCGCCGTCCCGTGACCGAGACTCTTTGAAAAGACCGAGAACGCGCGCCGCTACTCCCACCCTCCTCCGTAGGCGACCGCCACGGTGACCAGCCTGCCGGGCCCCGGCGACCCGCTCCCGGTGATCCGCCCAACGGCCGGGGGTCGTCCGTCACTTGTAGTCGTTCTCGGCCAGCGGCACGACGTACGCCCGGCGCTCACAGATCAGACCGTCACGCATCACGAACACCTCCCCCATCGCGGCACGCATCACCGTGCCGTCCTTCCGCAGCGCCTCGAGCCTCATCTCCGCCATGACGACGTCGTCCTCCTCCACCATCCGCGTGATCGTCACCTTCGGCGGAACACCGACCGGGTCCGGCCCCTCGATGTTGGCGTCGTAAGCCTCCTTGCCGCTGATCCGGAAGTGACCGAACACGGTCCACCCGATGTCGTCGGTCAAACACGACAGGACCTGCTCATGGTCGGACTTGTTGAACCCATCGATATACCGCTCGACGGTCTCCTTGTTCGCGGACCGGCCAACAGTGGACATGGTCTCTCCCTCGTTTCCTCGTCGTTCACTGACCAGTCGGCGCCGACCAAGCGTTCTCGACATGCCGGTTGAAGAGATTCCGGAGCAATGAGCGCGATGATCCGCGGGCCACAGGAACCTAAAGACGGGGTGCCGACCTGCGCGAGAGCAAGCCCCGAGGACGACAGGTGTGCGGAACCGGATCTTCGGCCCGGCAATAAGTGCGACCCGGCCAGCAGCCGTAGGCTGTTGACTGAGCTCCAGTCACGCTTCATCATGGAGGAGTCACGGGCAGTAGCCTGTGGAAGTGGGCCCGGCAGCTCTCCGGACGGAGAGTAGGCCGGGTTTCGCGCTTCTATGGACGCCTCTGGTAACCCGCCGCACCAATTTGCTCACACGACGGCGCCCGTCGCTCTTCCCCAAACGCCCACACGAGTAGGTCCGGCGATGCCTCGGGCTACTGCGGCGCGTCCCACGTCGACGTACCGTAAACCACCTCGTACCGATCCACCGGGATCACGATGTCGGCGGTCTCCACGGGGCGTGCGTCGGCATAGAAAGGTTCTCTCGATGGTCAGCACGATGGCGCCCGGTGCCACGTCGAGAGCCGAGGACTCTGTGGCGAGCGCGAGGCGGGCCGAGACCACCTCCGCCGCGTGAGTGATCTTTACACCGATCAGCCGCATGCGTTCCACTACGCCGGCGCCCGCGTGCGGGCCGTCTTCGGGAAGGACGACGGGTGTTCCACGGGTAAGGGACAAGGGTTCCCAGCTCTCACTGAGCTGCACTGGGCGGCCGTCGCTGCGATAGACGTAGCTGGTGTGCATCGCGTCGGGCTCATCGCCGGGCTCGGTCAGCGCCAAGCGGCCGCGCACCGCCTCGGGGGCCCTCGCGGTCCGGCTCTCGTAGTCCCACGACCCGACCCGCGCGTAATCCTCCATCAGCCGCGCGAACGGCGACCCGCCCATGGCGTTGCGATGCCAGGTCCGTACGAGGCGCTGACGACGGGCCCGGGCCCGGACGTACGTACCCGAACCGGGACGTGCGACCGCCAGCCCTTCGGTAACCAGCAGGCCCAATGCGTCGGAAGCGGTGTTGCGCGCCACCTTGTACTCGCGAGCGATCTCAGGCGTGGACGGCAGCCGGTCCTCCTTGGCCAGCTCACCGGAAAGGATTCGGCGTCGCAGTTGGTCGGCGATCCGCATGTAGACCGGGCGAGACGCTCACCGGCTGGAGCCTGCCGAATCTCATCGAAGAGACCGAGTTGGTGATCAGCGAGTTGTGCACCAATGCCCTGCTGCATGGTGGGGACCCGATCACCGTAACCCTGCGGGTCGCAGGACGGTGCCTCGGCGGGGAGGTGGCCGACCGCGGTGACCTCTTCATCCCGCATCCCCGGGTGAGCGAGGACGAGGAACACGGCCGTGGCCTGCACATCGTCGGCGCTCTCGTCGACCTATGGGTATCGACCCTCAACGAGACGGCCGAGGCAAGACAGTGTGGTTCACCAAGCGCTGGTGACCGATGGAGTTCTTCCCGCCAAGGAGTCTCCTTTCTGGGAGTGCGGCATCTCAGCTGGTCGCGCAGAAAACTCGTAGTGACTTTTAGTTTTGTGTACTGGTGCGACGCGAAACTATAAGTAGCTCGTAGGCCCGTGCAGGCCAGCAGGAAGCCGGCCTCCCAGGTCCACGACGACGGGGCGGGACACCGCTGTCGCCCGTTGCGATCGCTTCGGCCGCGATCGCCCGGACTCCGGCGGCGTCGTAGTCCACGCCCAGGCGAGCGCGAACAACACAGCGATCAAGCCGCGGCCCGTTTCTGCCGTATTCCGGTGGCACCCCAACAACAGGTGGCGCTTGGGTGGTCGGGGGTGCGGGGGCGGAGCCCCTGCCTTGGGGTTTGGGGCGGGAGCCCCGATGAGGACAGTCCGAGCGGAGCGAGGGCCGTTTCCAGGGGCGCGGTGCGAGATGACAGCCCTGGAGACATGCGTACGGCGCCCTCCTTGGTGGAGGGCGCCGTGCGGGGTGAGGGTTTAGCGCATGAGGTCGCGCATCAGGCGGGCGGTTTCGCTGGGGGTTTTGCCTACCCTTACGCCTACCTTTTCTAGGGCTTCCTTTTTGGCTTGGGCGGTGCCGGCGGAGCCGCTGACGATGGCGCCGGCGTGGCCCATGGTCTTGCCTTCGGGGGCGGTGAAGCCTGCTACGTAGGCGACTACCGGCTTGGTGACGTGTTGTTCGATGTAGGCGGCGGCGCGCTCTTCGGCGTCGCCGCCGATTTCGCCGATCATGACGATGGCGTCGGTGCCGGGGTCGGCCTGGAAGGCTTCCAGGGCGTCGATGTGGGTGGTGCCGATGACCGGGTCGCCGCCGATGCCCACGGCGGTGGAGAAGCCGATGTCGCGGAGTTCGTACATCAGCTGGTAGGTCAGGGTGCCGGACTTGCTGACCAGGCCGACGCGGCCGGCCGTGGTGATGTCGGCGGGGATGATGCCGGCGTTGGAGGCGCCGGGGGAGGCGATGCCGGGGCAGTTGGGGCCGATGATGCGGGTCTTGGCGCCCTTGGAGATGGCGTAGGCCCAGAACTCGGTGGTGTCGTGGACCGGGACGCCTTCGGTGATGACGACGGCGAGGGGGATCTCGGCGTCGATCGCCTCGATGACGGCGCTCTTGGTGAACGCCGGCGGGACGAAGATCACCGTGACGTCGGCGCCGGTGGCGGCCATGGCCTCGGCGACGGTGGCGAAGACGGGGAGCTCGACGCCGTCGAAGTCGACGGTGGTGCCGGCCTTGCGGGGGTTGGTGCCCCCGACGACCTGCGCGCCGGCCTTGAGCATGCGGCGGGTGTGCTTGGAGCCCTCCGAGCCGGTCATGCCCTGGACAATGATCTTGCTGTTCTCGGTCAGCCAGATAGCCATTACTTCGCACCTACCGCGGCGAGCTCGGCGGCACGTTTGGCCGCGTCGTCCATCGTGTCGACGAGTTCTACGCGGGGCAGGCCCGCGTCGGACAGGATCTGCCGCCCGAGGGTGGCGTTGTTGCCGTCCAGCCGGACGACCAAGGGGTGGGTCACGGCCTCGCCGCGGTCCGAGAGGAGCTTGAACGCGGAGATGATGCCGTTGGCGACCGCGTCGCAGGCGGTGATGCCGCCGAAGACGTTGACGAAGACCGACTTGACGCTGGGGTCGGACAGCACGATCTCGAGGCCGTTGGCCATGATCTCGGCCGAGGCGCCGCCGCCGATGTCCAGGAAGTTGGCCGGCTTCTGCCCGCCGTAGGACTCACCGGCGTACGCGACCACGTCCAGTGTGGACATGACCAGGCCGGCGCCGTTGCCGATGATGCCGACCGAGCCGTCCAGCTTGACGTAGTTGAGGTCCTTCTCCTTGGCCCGCGCTTCCAGCGGGTCCTCGGCGGCCTTGTCGGCGTAGGACTCGTGCTCGGCCTGCCGGAAGGACGCGTTGTCGTCCAGGGTGACCTTGCCGTCCAGGGCCTTCACCTGGCCGTCCTTGGTGAGGATCATGGGGTTGACCTCGACCAGGGTGGCGTCCTCGTCCACGAAGACGGCCCAGAGCTTCTCGATGAGCTCGGCGGCGCCGTCCAGCGCGGCCTCGGGCAGGTGGCCGGCCTTGGCGATCTCGCGGGCCCGGACGCGGTCCACGCCGGTCAGCGGGGAGACCGGGATCTTGGCGACCTGGTCCGGGGCGGTGTGCGCGACCTCTTCGATGTCCATACCGCCCGAGGCGGAGCAGATCGCGAGGAAGGTGCGGTTCGCCCGGTCGAGCAGGAAGGAGAAGTAGTACTCCTCCGCGATGGCGCTGGCCTCCTCGACGAGGACCTTGTGGACCGTGTGGCCCTTGATGTCCATGCCGAGGATGTCGCCGGCCTTGCCCTGCGCGTCGGCGGCGTCGTCGGCGAGCTTCACGCCGCCCGCCTTGCCACGTCCCCCGGTCTTGACCTGTGCCTTCACCACGACACGCCCGGTCAGATCCTGGGCCGCCGCGCGCGCCTCCTCCGCGGTGTGCGCGACACGGCCGCGCGGCACCGGGATGCCATACTCCGCGAAGAGCTCCTTCGCCTGATGTTCGAACAGGTCCACGAGGGTCCGTCCTTGCTTGTCCGGCTGACTGCCATCTCTACGTTGAGGACCAGACCCCGGGGATCCGCGAATTGCCGGAGGCCTGGCCTCAGAAGCCTAGCCCCCGCGAGCACGTGGACAGCCCGCCGGGGGGCCTTTTGCCAGCGCGGGTGGGGTAATCACATACCCCTGAATTCCTACAAAATTCACAAAACCCACCGAATGCCACCGGGCATTCCGGCGCGCGGCTACAGCTTCTCCAGCGGCGCGTACGCCAGCAGCAGGGTCTTCTCGCCGCCGGACCCGAAGTCGACCTTGACCTTGGTCTTCTCGGCGGCGCCGTCGACCGTCACCACGGTACCGAGGCCGAAGGAGTCGTGGTTGACGCGGTCTCCGGGGCTGAGGCTGGGCATGACCCGGCCGCCTGACTTCTTCGGCGCGGCCGGGCGGCTCTCCCGGGTGGTGGCGGCGCTCCACGCGGACTTGGCGGGGTCGCCGCGCCACTCGACCAGGTCGGACGGCACCTCGGCGAGGAACCGCGACGCGGGGTTGAACGCGGGCGCGCCCCACGAGCTGCGCACGGCGGCGCGCGAGAGGTAGAGCCGCTGCTGGGCGCGGGTGATGCCGACGTACGCCAGGCGGCGCTCCTCCTCCAGCTCACGCGGCTCGCCGAGGGAGCGCATGTGCGGGAAGACGCCGTCCTCAAGGGCGGTGAGGAACACCACGGGGAACTCCAGGCCCTTGGCCGTGTGGAGGGTCATCAGCGTGACGACGCCCTGGTGGTCCTCCCCCTCGGGGATCTGGTCGGCGTCGGCCACCAGCGAGACCTGCTCGAGGAAGTCGACCAGCGTGCCGTCGGGGTTGGCCTCTTCGAACTCCTGGGCCACCGAGACCAGCTCGTTGAGGTTCTCCAGCCTGCTCTCGTCCTGGGGGTCGCCGGAGGTCTCCAGCTCGGTGCGGTACCCGGTGACCGCCAGGACCTCTTCGGCCAGCTCGGAGATGGGCAGCTCCTTGCCGCGCAGCTCTTCGAGCAGGGCCACGAAGTCTCGGATGGCGTTCACCGAACGGGTGGCGAGGCCGGGGGCCTCGTCCACGCGGCGCAGCGCCTCCCAGAACGGGACGCGCTCGCGGGAGGCGAACGCCTCGACCATCGCCTCGGCCCGCTCGCCGATGCCGCGCTTGGGGACGTTCAGCACGCGGCGCAGCGAGACGGTGTCGCCGGGGTTGGCCAGCACCCGGAGGTACGCCAGCAGGTCGCGGACCTCGCGGCGCTCGTAGAACCGCACGCCGCCGACCACCTTGTACGGCAGGCCGGTGCGGATGAAGATCTCTTCGAAGACGCGGGAGGCCGCGTTGGTGCGGTAGAACACCGCCACCTGGCCGGGCGTGACGCCGTCGTCGTCGGCGAGGCGGTCGACCTCCTGGGCGACGAACATGGCCTCGTCGTGCTCGTTGTCCGCGACGTACCCGACGATGCGGGGGCCGGCGCCCTGGTCGGACCAGAGGTTCTTGGGCTTGCGGCCCTCGTTGCGCGCGATCACGGCGTTGGCGGCGGACAGGATGGTCTGGGTGGAGCGGTAGTTCTGCTCCAGCAGGATGGTGCGGGCCGAGGGGTAGTCGCGCTCGAACTCGAGGATGTTGCGGATGGTCGCGCCGCGGAAGGCGTAGATCGACTGGTCGGCGTCGCCCACCACGCACAGCTCAGCGGGGGCCACCGCGCCCTCGCGCACCAGGTCGCCGTCGGCGGTGCGCAGCTCGGCGAGGCCGACCAGCTCTCTGATCAGCATGTACTGCGCGTGGTTGGTGTCCTGGTATTCGTCGACCAGCACGTGGCGGAAGCGGAGGCGGTAGTGCTCGGCGACGTCGGGGAAGAGCTGGAACAGCGTGACCGTCAGCATGATCAGGTCGTCGAAGTCCATCGCGCCGGCCTCGGTGAGCCGCTGCTGGTAGGTGCGGTACGCCTCGGCGAGGGTGCGCTCCAGGTGGGTCTTGGCCTGGGCGGCGGCGGTCTCGTAGTCGATCAGCTCGTTCTTCATGTTGCTGACCTGGGCGGAGAACGACCGGGGCGGGTAGCGCTTGGGGTCGAGGTCGAGCCCGCGGCAGACCATGGCCATCAGGCGCTGGGAGTCGGCCTGGTCGTAGATCGAGAAGCTCGTGGTGAAGCCCAGCCGCTTGGCCTCGCGGCGCAGGATGCGCACGCACGCGCTGTGGAAGGTCATCACCCACATGGCCTTGGACCGGGGGCCGATCAGCCGCTCGACGCGGTCTTTCATCTCGCGGGCGGCCTTGTTGGTGAAGGTGATCGCCAGGATCTCCTGCGGCTGCGCGCCGCGCTCGGACAGCAGGTAGGCGATGCGGTGGGTGAGCACCCGCGTCTTGCCGGACCCGGCGCCCGCGACGATCAGCAGGGGGCCGCCCTCGTGCAGGACGGCGGCCCGCTGCTCGGGGTTCAGCCCGTCGAGCAGTGGATGATCAACGGCGGGGTTCACGGCACGGGACGACACGCCCCCTAGCGTATGGCGCCCCACCGACAATGACCGCCTCTTCCGCCCCCTCCCCACCCCTGAAAACCACGGAACCGCCGGGGCCGCCGCTCCGCCGAGGGCGATGTACCGGCAGGCTGGAAATGCCGGGACAATGCCCATATGACGCGGCCTGCTCGAACGCCGCGACGGAGGAGGACGACCGTGACCGCGCTAGACGACGCCGACATCGCCAAGATTCTCGTGGTGGTCGCGCATCCGGACGATGTGGACTTCGGCGCGGCAGGTAGCGTCGCCACCTTCACCGACAAGGGCATCGAGGTCGTGTACTGCCTGGTCACCGACGGCGACGCCGGGGGCTTCGACCGGGAGACCGACCACGAGGGCATGGCCGTGCTGCGCCGGGCCGAGCAGGCCGAGGCCGCCAAGCGGGTCGGCGTCGAGGAGGTGGTGTACCTCGGGTACCGCGACGGGACCGTGGAGCCCACCCTCGGCCTGCGCAAGGACATCGCGCGGGTGATCCGCCAGGTCAGGCCGGACCGGGTGATCACCTCCACGCCGGAGCGCAACTACATCCGCATCAGCCCGAGCCACCCCGACCACCGGGCGGTGGGCAGCGCCACCCTGGACGCGGTCTATCCCGACGCCCGCAACCCGTACGCCTTCCCCGAGCTGCTCGCCGAGGAGGGGCTGGAGCCGTGGGTGGCGCGCGAGGTGTGGCTGTCGGGCGGCCAGACGCCCAACCACTTCGTGGACGTCACCGCCACCGTGGACCGCAAGCTGGCCGCGCTGAGGGCGCACGTGAGCCAGATCGGGCACATGGACGACTCGCTGGAGGAGTTCGTCAGGGGCTTCCTGGCCCGCAACGCCGAGGCCGGCGGGCTGCCGCCGGGCACCTACGCCGAGTCGTTCCTGGTGGTGCCCACGCCCTGATCCTCCGGCCGTACCGGCAGCCGGGCCGCCGCCCGCGCGGCGATGAAGCCCAGCGAGTTGGTGGCCAGGTGGGTGAGCGACGGCGCCAGCAGGCCGCCGCGCCGCCGCAGCTCGTGGAAGAACACCCCCGCCAGGCCGGTCGACACCACGGTCCCGGCGACGACGGCCGCCGCGCCGGGCCTCGGCCGCAGGCCCCGGGCCGCGCGCCGCCATCGTGACGTCCCGCGGTCCTCCGGCGGGGGGGCCTGGGCGGCGGCGAGCGCGCCGAGGGCCGGGTTGGCGGCGGCCATGTCGAGGGCCGGCAGGACGTGCCAGAGGCCGAAGAGCGCCGAGGAACCGGCGACGGAGGCGGCCGGGCCGTGCGAGCGGCGCAGGACGGCGGGCAGGACGCCGCGGAAGGCGATCTCCTCCAGGAGCACCGTGCCGACGGGGACCTGGACCAGGATCTCCTCGGCCAGGCGGGCCCGGGACAGCCCGAGCGCCCGCTCGTCGTGGAACAGCCGCCGGGTGGCCGGGAGCAGCACGCCCCCGGCGTACGCGGCGGTGACGGCCGCCGCGAGCGCGCCGCCGATGCGCGAGCCCTTCCCGCTCTGGCCGAATCCCATCTCCCGCCAGGTCACGCCGGAGCGCCGGGCCAGGTACAGAAGTGTGCCCGCCGCGACCGCCGAGGTGACCGGCGCCAACCGGGGGACGACGCGGTTGTTCAGCACGTTGGCCGCCACGAGGACGGCGAGCCCGGACGGCAGCAGGTGCCTCGGATCCTTCGATGCCCCGGTCCCGCGCGCCGTCCCGGCTTCGTGCGCCAAGCCGATCCCGCGCACCGTCCCCGCGCCATGCGCCGAGCCGGTCCCCCTCGCCGTCCCGTCCATGGCCGCCCGTCCGCTCGTGGTCGCCCCCGCCTACGACCAGCAGGCTACGTCAGCAGGAGTCGATCCCGTCGTTGTAGCCGCCGGCGAAGGACTGCTGGCGCTGGGCGGCGGTGCCGTGCGCGTCCTCGCGCCACCAGGCGTCGGTGGGGTCGCCCGCCGCGGCGAGGTTGGTCATCAGCTCGTCCTCGTCGCCGTCCTCGGCCTGCAACTGCTTGCTCTGCACCAGGCCGCCGAGCGCGCCCCCGGCGTAGCAGTCGGCCTGGAGCTCGCGCTCGACGCTGAAGCTGAAGTCCCGCATGAGCTGGGCCTGCACGGCGTGCCCGATCTCGTGCGGCACGATGACGTACACCGAGCCGTCGCCGAGCTGGTCGTACAGCGAGCGCATCCAGTCCTCGTCGTAGGCGACGAAGTGGCCCACCGGGCAGTAGAACGCGTTGTTCGGCACGGAGGCCTGGCCGCCGCAGTCGGGCCCGCCGTCACCGGAGTACGCCTCGAAGCGCGTCAGCGGCCGGTAGGACTGGCCGGCCGCCTCGAACCTCTGCTGCCAGAACTTCTCGGTGAGGGTCCGGGCGAGCTGGACGTCCTCTTCGAAGGTCTGGCCGGCGGGCTGCTCGTCCTTGGACGGCCCGGCGGACACGGACGGCTCGGGCTGCGAGGACCCGGACGAGTCGGGCGCGCCCGAGCCGTCCGGAACGTTCAAGCCCCCGCACCCGGTGACGAGTACGGCCAGCAGGACCAGAGAAAGCACTGTGCGAGGGGTCACGTTCCAATCCTGGCGGACCGAACCGTTCCCCGCACAACCGCTCCACCAAAGTGAGACCTACTGGAACGGTGCGCCGGGTCAGACCAGGCGGCGGGCCGTGGCCCACCGGGACAGCTCGTGGCGGTTGGACAGCTGGAGCTTGCGCAGGACCGAGGAGACGTGGGTCTCGACCGTCTTCACCGAGATGAACAGCTCCTTGGCGATCTCCTTGTAGGCGTAGCCCCGGGCGATCAGCCGCAGCACCTCGCGTTCGCGGGTGGTCAGGGAGTCCAGCTCGGGGTCGATGGACGGCGCCTCGGTGGAGGCGAAGGCGTCCAGCACGAAACCGGCCAGGCGCGGCGAGAAGACGGCGTCCCCCTCCGAGACGCGGACGATGGCGTCGGTGAGCTCGCGCCCGCTGATCGTCTTGGTGACGTACCCCCGGGCGCCGCCGCGGATGACCCCGATGACGTCCTCGGCGGCGTCGGAGACCGAGAGGGCGAGGAACCGGACCTGGGCGCCGGACCCGAGCACGCGGCGCAGGACCTCCTGGCCGCCGCCGCCGGGCATGTGGACGTCGAGCAACACCACGTCGGGGCGCAGCTCGTCGATGGCGGAGACCGCGGAGTCGACGTCCTCGGCCTCGCCGATCACCTCGATCCGGGAGTCCAGCTCGGCGCGCACGCCCGACCGGAAGAGCCGGTGGTCGTCCACGATCAGTACCTTGACCACGTTCACCGCAGTTTCCTTCTCACCGTGAGGGCGGGCCGCCGGTTCACACCCGTTCCCGCTTCATCGTCAGCATTACTTCCGTACCCTCGCCCGGTCCAGTCTTTACGCGGGCGCTCCCGCCGTGACGCTCCATCCTGCCGATGATCGACTGGCGGATGCCCATGCGGTCGTCGGGGACGTCGTCCATGCTGAAGCCCTTGCCCCGGTCACGGACGAACACGGTGACCTCCTCGCCCTCCACCTCGGCGTACACCGAGATGACCGGCGCCTCGGCGTACTTGGCCGCGTTCACCATGGCCTGCCGGGTCGCCTGAAGCATGGCACGCAGCTGGTCGTCCAGGTCGCAGTCCCCCACGCAGACGATCTCGATGGGCACCCCGTGCTCGTCCTCGATCTCGGCGCACACCCGGCGCACCGCGGCGGCCATGGACGCGTCGGCGTCCGCCTTGGGCTGGTACAACCAGTTGCGCAGCTCGCGCTCCTGGGACCTGGCCAGCCGGGTCACCTCGAACGGGTCGCTCGCGTTGCGCTGGATCAGGGTCAGGGTGTGCAGCACCGAGTCGTGCACGTGCGCCGCCATCTCGGCCCGCTCCTCCTGCCGGATGCGCTCGCGGCGCTCCTTCTGCAGTTCCTTCCACAGGCCGGTCAGCCACGGCGCGGCGATCAGGCCGATGCCGCCGACCACGACGGCGGTGAACAGCAGCCCGGGGCGGGCCTCGGCGAGCTTGCCCTGCGCGGCGAGGAAGCCGATCGCGCCGATCACCACGAGCATCAGCCCGAGGGCGGTGCGGACCCACGAACGGCGCACCTGGCGCACGGCGTCGGTCATCCAGCGCTGCCGCCGGCCCGGCTCGGCCTGCTGCCAGAGGATCAGCGTGCCGATGCCGCCGACGGCGATGGACCAGGTGCCGACCCCGCCGCTGGCGGCGCCGGTGAGCCAGCCGAAGGCGGTCAGCGCCAGGCCGAGCACCGCGTAGGCGACGAACTGGCCCCAGTCGCGGGGCGGAGCCTCCCCTTCGTACGGCTCGCGCGGGGTGAACATCCACAGGGCGGCGTAGGCGATGATGCCCACGCCGTCCAGCACGCTGAGCAGCACGAAGGCGAGGCGCAGCACGACGGGGTCCAGCCCCAGCTGGCCGGCTGCGCCCTCGGCGACGCCCGCGACCAGCCGGCCGCGCATCGGCCGGACAAGCCTCGGGGGGGCCTCGGGGATTGTGGGAGTCTCGCTCATCTCCCATGCATCGTCACACGTGAACGACCCCCCGCGCATCAGGGCGCTCCCTGACCCACCCCCTGAGGGCTCGGGGACGACTCAGGGGTCTCCCGGATGGTGGCGGGGGACCGGCCGCCGCCAGGATGGACCCATGACAGAAGCAGGCGAACCCGGCCCGCAGCCCGGAGACGTTACTTTCGCGGCTGTGGACGAGGAGCGCGTGCTCGCCCGCAGCAACGAAGGCCGCATGATCACCGGGGTGTGCGCGGGCCTCGGGAGGTACGCGGGGATGGACCCCGTGATCTTCCGGGTGGGTTTCGCGGCCCTGGTCATCGGCTCCGGCATCGGCATCATGCTGTACGTCGCGGCGTTCCTGCTGATGCGGGCGCCGGACGGCGGCCCGGGGTACGCCGAGCAGTGGAGCCGCCGGATCTTCGATCCCGAGACCGTGCTGGGGGTGCTCGGCGCGATCTTCACGCTGGGCCTGGTCATCAACCTCGCCGCCGACGGCATCGGCACGGCGACCGTCGTCGTCGGCACGCTGCTGGCGATCTCCCTGCTGGTGGCGCACTCGCGCGGCGTGGACCTTCTGGGCCTGGCCCGGTCGCTCCCCGAGCGCCTGCGCACCTCCGGCCGCCGGCCCGCCCCGGCGCCCTATCCGTACCCTCCGCAGGAGTTCTCGCCCGCCACTGGCACGCCCGTCACCGGGATGCCCGCGACGGACTACCCGCAGGACGCGCCGCCCGCGCACGCACCGGGCACGCAGGCACCGGGCGTCCAGACGGACGCACAGGAACCGGGCGCGCAGGCGCCGGGCTCGCCGCCGCCGTACCGGTCGCTGTCGGAGCTGGCGCGTGACGCGCGGCTGGCCGCCGCGTCCGCGACCGTCCCGCCGCCCGCCTTCCCGTCGCCCGCCACCAGGCCGGGCCGGACGAGCGGCTACGACTCCTCGGGCGAGGCCTTCGCCCCCCACGGCCCCTACGCCCAGCGGCCGTACCAAGATCCCTACCACTACTGGGGCCAGTCCGGCACCGGTCAGGCCCCCGCGAAGAAGTCCAAGAAGCGGCCGAGGGCCTACATCGGCGGGATCACCACGTTCATCGCGTTCCTGGTCGGAGGCATCATGGTCGCTGCGCAGGCGCCGCCAAGCCCGTCCCACCTGCCGTTGATCGGCGGAGTGGCACTCATCATCGTCGGCGCGGGACTGCTCGTCACCACGTGGTTCGACCGTGGCACCGGGCTGGTCGCGACCGGGACCATCCTGTCCCTCGTCCTGATCGGCGGGGCGAGCGTGAGCGACATCCCGAAGAAGATCGGCAGCTACACCTGGGAGCCGGTCGACACCAGCCATCTGGAGCGCACCTACTCGGTGGGCCTCGGGGACGGCACGCTCGACCTGAGCGACACCAAGCTGACCCCCGGGTCGCGCACGCGCTTCGACGCCGAGGTCGCCATCGGCGAGATCAAGGTCATCGTGCCGCGCGACGCCAGGGTCGAGGTGTTCGGCCAGACCCGCCTCGGCGACGTCAAGATCGAGCACAAGGTGGAGGGCGGCGCGGACATCACCCACAACGGGGTGCTGGAGCCGGACGTGCCGGTGACCGGCCCGGTGCCGGTGATCGAGCTGCACGTCAAGGCGGGCATCGGGGACGTGGAGGTGCGCCGTGCGGCCTGACGCGAGGGAGATCGGCCCGGACGGCGCGCCGGTGAAGAAGGAGCGCCGGTACTGGCACCGCACCGACTGGCTGTCGCTGTTCTCCGGCCTGCTGTTCGTCGGGATCGGAGTGAGATACCTCGTGGAGCCGGCGCCCGACGCCCTCACGATGCTCCTCAGCCTCGTGTTCGGCCTGGGTTTCGCCGGTTTCTTCGCGGTGATCGCGCGCGTGTCGCGCAAGCGCTGAGACGGGTGGGGCGCGGGTTTTACCACCACGGGGGTTGACCGGGGAGCCGATAGGCGTACTTTCGCATTTGTCGGTTCTCACTCCAATCACTTCGATCCCCGTTAGTGCGCTCGCCAGGTCCCGGCGCCTGCCGAAGCTCCACCTCCAGCGAGGTCCGCACTGGCCGCGCACGGGACCACGGCCCCATGGCCGTACGTCAGCGAGGACGGCCGGACAGCGCGCGCATGGAGGACGAATGACCCGTATAACCGTCACCGTCGACGGAATCGCGTACGAGGAGGAGGTGGAGCCCCGGCTGCTGCTCGTCCATCTGCTGCGCGATCGCATCGGCCGGACCGGCACACCCATCGGCTGCGACACCGGCAACTGCGGTGCCTGCACCGTCATGCTGGACGGCCGCAGCGCCAAGAGCTGCTCGATCCTGGCCGTCCAGGCCGACGGATCCGACGTCGTCACCGTCGAAGGCCTCTCCGGCGACGGAGGGGGCTGGCATCCCATGCAGCAGGCCTTCCACGAGGAGCACGCCCTGCAGTGCGGCTACTGCACCCCCGGCATGATCATGGCGGCCATCGACCTGCTCAAGGACGACCCCGACCCCTCCGACGACGCCATCCGCCAGGGCCTTGAGGGCAACCTGTGCCGGTGCACCGGCTACACCAACATCGTCCGGGCCGTACGGCGCGGCGCCCACGGCATGAGCGGCCAGGAGACCGCCGCGACCGGCGGGGAGGGCGCCCGATGACCGAGGAACTGGACGCCGGGATGGTGGCCCGCACCATCACCGAGAACGACATGCTCGGCGAGCCCGTCCCCGGCCGCACCGAGGTGGGCGCGGCGCGCCGCCGCAAGGAGGACGCGCGCCTGGTCACCGGCCGCACCCGATGGACCGACAACATCCAGCTGCCCGGCATGCTCTACGTGGCGTTCCTGCGCAGCCCCATGGCGCACGCGCGAGTGACCCGCGTGGACGTCTCGGCGGCGCTCGGCCTGCCCGGCGTGGTGGCGGCCTTCAGCGGGCGCGACCTCGCCGGCGAGCAGGGCAGCCTGCCGTGCGCCTGGCCGGTCACCGAGGACATCGTGATCCCCGACCACCCGCCGATGGCCGTGGACGAGGTCAGGTACGCGGGCGAGGCCGTCGCCTGCGTCGTCGCCACCGACCGGTACAAGGCGGCGGACGCCCTGGAGGCCGTCGAGGTCGACTACGACCCGCTGCCCGCCGTGGTGGACATGACCGAGGCGCTCAAGGAGGGCGCCCCGAAGGTGCACGAGCAGGGCAACCGGTCGTTCGTGTGGAAGTTCGCCGCCGGGGACGCCGACGCGGCGTTCCAGGACGCGCCCGTGGTCATCGAGCGCACCTACGTGCAGCAGCGGCTCATCCCTTCGGCGATGGAGCCGAGGGCGGTGGTCGCGCAGACCGACGGCGACACCTTCACCCTGCACTCGGCCACGCAGATCCCGCACATCCTGCGCATCATGCTGGCGCAGGTCACCGGCATCCCCGAGCACAAGCTGCGGGTCATCGCCCCCGACGTGGGCGGCGGCTTCGGCTCCAAGCTCCAGGTGACCGCCGAGGAGGTGCTGCTGCTGCTCCTGGCGCGGCGGCTCGGCAAGCCGGTCAAGTGGACCGAGTCGCGCTCGGAGGGCAACCTCACCGTCCACCACGGCCGTGACCAGCTGCAGCGGATCTCCCTGGCCGCCGAGGCCGACGGGCGCATCCGCGGCCTGCGGGTGGACCTGCTGGCCGACATGGGCGCCTACCTGATGCTGGTCACGCCGGGCATCCCGCTGCTCGGCGCGTTCATGTACAACGGCATCTACAAGATGGACGCCCTGGACTTCACCTGCACGGGCGTGTTCACCACCAAGATGCCGACCGACGCCTACCGCGGCGCGGGGCGGCCCGAGGCGACGTACGCCATCGAGCGCGTGATGGACGAGCTGGCCCACGAGCTCAAGCTGGACCCCATCGAGGTGCGGCGGCGCAACTGGATCAGGCACGAGGAGTTCCCCTACGCCACCATCGCGGGCCTCACCTACGACTCGGGCAACTACGAGGCGGCCACCGACAAGGCGCTCGGGCTGTTCGGCTACGACGCGCTGCGCGCCGAGCAGTCCGACCGGCGCGCGCGGGGCGACTCGGTCCAGCTCGGCATCGGGACCTCGACCTTCACCGAGATGTGCGGCCTCGCGCCGAGCCGGGTGCTCGGCTCGCTCAGCTACGGGGCCGGCGGCTGGGAGCACGCGGACGTGCGCATGCTGCCGACCGGCATGGTCGAGGTGGTCACCGGGTCCAGCCCGCATGGTCAGGGCCACGAGACGGCCTGGAGCCAGATCGTCGCCGACGCGCTCGGCGTGCCGTTCGAGGACGTCTCGGTGGTGCACGGCGACACCGCCGTGTCGCACAAGGGCATGGACACCTACGGCTCGCGGTCGCTGGTGGTGGGCGGCATCGCGGTGCTGCGCGCCTGCGACAAGGTGAAGGAGAAGGCCAAGCAGATCGCCGCGCACATGCTGGAGGCCTCCCCCGAGGACGTCGAGTTCCACGAGGGCACGTTCCGGGTGCGCGGCACCGACGCGGGCAAGACGATCCAGGAGGTGGCGCTGGCGACGTTCGCCGCGCACAACCTGCCGGACGGCGTGGAGCCGAGCCTGGACTCCTCGGCGACGTTCGACCCGGACAACTTCTCGTTCCCGCACGGCACCCACCTGTGCGCGGTCGAGGTGGACACCGAGACCGGCGCCGTGAAGATCCGCTCGTACGTCGCGGTGGACGACGTCGGCAAGGTGGTCAATCCGATGATCGTGGAAGGTCAGGTGCACGGCGGGCTCGCCCAGGGCATCGCGCAGGCCCTGTTCGAGGAGGCCGTGTACGACGCCGAGGGCAACCTGCTCACCACCACGATGGCCGACTACCTGCTGCCCTCGGCCGCCGACCTGCCCGACTTCGTCACCGACAGGACCGAGACGCCGTCCACCACCAACCCGCTCGGCGTCAAGGGCGTCGGCGAGGCGGGGACGATCGCGTCGACCCCCGCCGTGGTCAACGCGATCGTCGACGCGCTGCGGCCGTACGGCGTCAACGACGTGCCCATGCCCTGCGGCCCCGAGCGGGTGTGGCGAGCCATCAACGGAGGTGCCGCGTGATCCCGGCCGCGTTCGACTACGTCCGCCCGGCCACGCTGGAGGAGGCCCTGGACGTCCTCGGCGGCGCCGGGGACGAGGCCAAGGTGCTGTCCGGCGGCCAGTCCCTGCTGCCGCTGCTCCGGCTGCGGCTGTCCTATCCCTCGGTCCTGGTCGACGTGGGACGCCTCGGCGAGCTGCGCGGCGTCCGCGACGAGGACGACTATGTCCACATCGGTGCCGGCACCACGCACGACGAGGTGGTCCGCTCCCCCATTGTCAACGCCGAGTGCCCTCTGGTCGCCCTGGCCACCGCGACGGTCGCCGACCCCGCCGTGCGCCACCGCGGCACCTTCGGCGGCTCGCTGGCGCACGCCGACCCCGCGGGCGACCTGCCCGCCGTCGCCGTGGCGCTGGACATGCGACTGGTGGTGCGCTCGTCCTCCGGCGAGCGGGTGGTCGCGGCCCGCGACTTCTTCCTCGACTACCTGGAGACGGCGCTCGAACCCGGCGAGATCCTCACCGCCGTCCGTGTCCCCAAACTGGGCGAGGGCTGGGGCTTCCACTACGAGAAGTTCCACCGCACCGCCCAGTCCTGGGCCATCGTCGGCGTGGCCGCCGCCGTCCGCGTCTCCGACGGCTCCCGGAGCATCGAGGAGGCCCGCGTAGGCCTGACCAACATGGGCGCCGTCCCCGTCCGGGCCACCGCCGTCGAGTCCGCCGCCCCCGGCGCCGACCTCAACGGCACCTCCAACGGCTCGGGAGGCGCCCTCCGCACCGCGGCCGCCCAGGCCGCCGAAGGCACCTCACCCCCCGCCGACCTCCAGGGTTCCTCCGCCTACCGCGCCCACCTCGCCCGGGTCCTGACCTACCGGGCGCTGTCCGCCGCGGCGCTGGCGGCATAGCGCGGTCGCCTCGCGGATCCCGGGTCACCTTGCCCGGGATCCGCGTGACCGCGGCGGCGCGCGCCGTAGGGTGGGGACAGGACGCCCGTACGGCCATATGCCGCAATAGCGAAATTGGGTATTGAGGTACTGCGGTATTGGGGTATCGCGGCATACAACCGGTCGTGCGCACGAACTGGTGAGAGGAGGAAGGCAGGGAAGAGCCCGCCCTCCCCGGGGCGACCGTCCCTGCCGAGAATCTGATGGCGATGCGGTTCGAGCATGACTTCACGGTTCCCGTTCCGGTCGAGCAGGCGTGGGCCGTGCTCCTCGACGTGGAGCGGGTGGCGCCGTGTCTGCCGGGAGCGACGCTCGACACCGTGGACGGGGACGGGTTCACCGGGAGGCTCAAGGTCAAGGTGGGGCCGATCACCGTGACCTACAAGGGGCAGGCGTCGTTCTCCTCGGTCGACAAGGACGGGCACAAGATCGTCATCTCCGCCTCGGGCAAGGAGGCGCGCGGGACCGGCACGGCCAAGGCCGACGTCGAGGCGGAGCTGTCCGGCGAGGGCGGGTGGACGCGGGTCGCGGTGCGGACCTCGTTCAACGTCACCGGGCGGCCCGCGCAGTTCGGGCGGGGGGTGATGGCCGAGGTGGGGGCCAAGCTCATCGACCGGTTCGCCGCCAACCTGGCCGCGCTGCTGCGCGAGTCCCAGGAGCCGCCGTCGGAGAAGGCACTCGCGGAAGGTGCCGCGCCGCCGTCGGCCGAACCCGCCGCCACCCCCTTCAACGAGTCCACCGAGTCCCCCTCCCCGCCGGAGGCGACGCCGCTCGCCCCGGTCGCCGGCCTCCAGGAGCAACCTGTGCCCGAGCCCCACGTCCGCCACCTCAGCGCCGTCCCCGACCGGTACGACGCGGCGGAGCCCGACGAGGTCACCAGCCGCGACGCCCACCCGGCCGGGACCGCCCGCACGTCCCGCACCCCCGACGAGGAGGCCCTGGACCTCCTGGAGATCGCGGGGATGCCCCTGCTCAAGCGGCTGGCCCCGGTGGTCGGCGGGCTCGCGGCCATCGTCCTGGTCACCTGGCTCCTGCGCCGCCTCCTCTCCCGCCGCTGACCGGCCATAAGCGCAAAAGTCCGGCAAGTCGGGGTCAGCAGTCCGCTGTGGAGGGCGGCGCGGCCCACGGCAAGGGAATACCCGAGTCAGCCACGATGCCGACTCGGGGGGAAGCATGCGGCCGGACGTCAGCGTTGTGCTCGCCATCTGTGACGAACCGGCCGGGATCTCCCGCGCCGTCGCGTCGGTGCTCGGGCAGTCGCTGCGCAACCTCGAACTGATCGTCGTCGGCGAGCGGGACGGCCGCCCCGTGAGCGCGGACGCGCGGCTGCGGTACCTGCAGGGGCAGGCCACCGGGGGACGCGGGGCCGCGCGCAACGACGGGCTGGACGCCGCACGGGCGCCGTACGTCATGGTCCTGGACGGCGGGGCCGAGCTGACCAGGCACGCCTGCGGCAGCCTGCTCGCCGAGGTGGAGCGGACCGGGGCGGACTTCGCGACCGGGCCGATCGAGCGGGCCGCCCTCGCGCGGGGCCGCCGGGCGTCCGGTACGCCCCGGAGAGGGCTCTACACGCCGCGGCGGGTGGTCGACGGGATCCGGGCCGAGCCGCGCATGTTCCTGGACGGGGCGGCGACCAACAAGCTGTACCGCACCGCGTTCCTGCGCGAGCACGGCCTGCGCTTCCCCGAGGACGTGTACGACGAGGACGTCGTCCTCACCGCCGCGGTGTTCCGCGACGCGCGCCGGTTCGCGGTCGTCCCCTGGACCGTCCACCTCGCCGCCCCGGCGCCCGGCGGGGACGAGGCGGACGGCGGGGAGATGGAGTCGGTGCGGCGGCGCGTGCGGGCCGCCCGGCTGGCGGACGCGCGGCTGCGCGACGGCGGGGCCCCCGAGCTGGTGACCCACCGGCAGCGGCGGTTCCTCGGCCACGACCTGCGCGGCCACCTGGACGGGCTGCCGCGCCGGAGCACGGTGTGGGTCAAGGAGTTCGCGGCGGTGCTGCGGCCCTACCTGGACGAGCTGGAGCCCGGCGCCACGGCCCTGGTGGACCCGATGGTCGCCGTGTGCTGCCATCTCGTCCAGGCCGACCGCGCCGAGGACCTGGTCGTCGCCGCCCGGTCACTCACCCCGCCCCGGGCGGCGCCGAGGCACGCCCTGCGGGTGGACGGCCGCACCTACTGGGGGACGCGGGCCCACCCGGGGCTGGACATCACCGGGCTCGGCCTGGCCGAGCTGCCGTTCTCGGCCTCCCGGATCCGGCACGAGGTCACCGAGATCGCCGCGACGGGCACGGTCCTGTCGGTGACCGTCAGGACCTACGACCCGTTCGCCGTGCTGCGCCGGGGGCGGACCGTGGCGGACCTGGTGGTGCGAGGGCTGCGGGTACGGCTGTCGCCGCGCAGGCAGCCGGACGGCGGCTACCTGATCCGCGCCGAGATGGACCTGGCCGGGATGCGGCCGGTCCGCGACGGCCGCACCGACGCCCTGATCAGGTTCACCCGCCCCGACGGCCACCACACCAGCGACCGGCTGCTCGTCGACCCCGCCACCCCCCCGCTGGTGCTCACCGCGGCGGGCCGCCGCTTCACCGTGGCGCCCGTCGGCGAGAGCGCCTTCCTGCGGGTCTCCTGGCGCCGCGCCGGAGCCCCGCGCCGCGGGCCCCGGCCGCGCCCGCTGCGCGCCCTGACCGGCGCCGGGATCAAGGAATGGGTGTACCGGCGGCTGATCCGCGTGGTCCCGCCGCGCCGCGACCTCGCCCTGTTCGAGTCGGCGGGCGGGGCCGCCTGCACGGGCAACCCGAAGTACGTCCACGAGGAGATCCGGCGGCGCGGCCTGCCGCTGAGGGTGTGCTGGTCGGCGCGGGACGGCGCCGGGGGCTTCCCGGCGGACGTGCCGCTGGTCCGCCGGATGAGCTGGCGGTACGTCTGGCTGCTCGCCCGCTCCGGGTACTGGGTGGACGACCGCGGCCTTCCCCCGGGGTTCCCCAAGCCCGCCAGGACGCGGTACCTGCAGACCTGGGACGGGTTCCCGGGGCCGGGGCCGGGCGGCGACGCGGCCGTGCGGCGCGCGGCGGTCGCCCGGTGGGACGCGCTGGTGTCCCCCGGGCCGGAGTTCGAGCGGGTCTTCGTGCCGGCCAGTGAGTTCACCGGCACCGTGCTGGGGTTCGGGTCGCCCAAGTGCGACGTGCTGGTCACCGGCGACCCCGGCGCCGGACCCCGGGTGCGGGAGGCGCTGGAGATCCCGCAGGACCGCCGCATCCTGCTGTACGCCCCGGCCGGCGGCGCACGGGACGACGGCCTGGAGACCCTGGCCGAGTCGCTCGCGGGCCGGTGGGTCATCGTGCTGCGCGCCGGGCCGGGTCACCCGATCCCCCGCCGGGTGCGCCACCTCGTGCGCGCCGCCGCCGCGTATCCCGAGGTCAACGACCTCCTCCTCGCCTCGGACGCGCTGGCGGGCGACCACATGCCCCTCGTCAGGGACTACGCCTGCACCGGGCGGCCCATCCTGGTCTACTGCCCGGGCGGCCCCGCCCCGGAGGTCAGGGAGATCGCCCCCGGCCCGGTGCTGGAGACCCCCCGGGAGCTGGTCGCGGCCCTCGCCGACCTGGAGGGGGTGCGGGAGCGCCACGCCGCCCGGTACGCCGACTTCCGCGCCCTGTTCTGCGCCGAGGAGACCGGCGAGGCGGCGGCCCGGGTCGTGGACGCCTTCTTCCACCTGCGCGGGCGCCGCCGATGACGCCGCCCCCCGGGCACGGCCGCGGCGCGGTCGTGTTCGTCTGCGTGGACGCCGACGCTCTCGGCGGCGTGCAGCAGGCGACCCACACGCTCGCGCAGGGGCTCGCGCTGCGCGGCTACGCGGCGCACGTCGCCGGGCTGCGGCACGGGGGCGGCGCGCCGTTCCGGTACGTCGAGCGGCCGTTGTACGAGCGGCACGCGCCGGGGCGGGGGGCCGGGCGGCGCGGCGTGGCGCGGTGGTGGGGGGCGCGGACGCTCAGGGGGCTCGGTGAGGGGTTCGCGGTGATGACCTGTCCCGAGGTGGCGGACGTGCTGGCCGGGGTGGTGCCGGACGGACTGCGGGGCATCGGGCAGTACCACGGGTCGTTCGCGCAGGCGCGGGACGCCGGGCACCTGGCGGCGGTGCGGCGGCACTACGGCGCCCTGGACCGGGCGGCCTTCCTCAGCGCCGACGACGCGTGGCGGTTCGCCGAGGAGGCGCTGCTGCCGAACGCGGTGGACCTGCCGAACCCGCTGCGGACGTGGCCCGCCACCACGTCGTACCTGGACGTGCCCCGGGTGCTCGGGGTGGGGAGGCTGGTGGCGGTCAAGCGGTTCGACCGGCTCATCACCGCGTTCGCGCGGGCGGCCCGGGCCCGCGCCGGGTGGGAGCTCCACCTCATCGGCGACGGGCCCGAGCTGCCGCGGCTGCGGGCCTGCGCGGCGGGGGCGGGCGTCGCGGACCAGGTGGTGTTCCGCGGGCGGGTCACCGCGGCGCAGCTCGGCCGGGAGTACCTGAACGCCGCCGTGCTCGGCCTGACCAGCGAGCACGAGGGCCTGCCGCCCGTGGTCGCCGAGGCGGCGGCGTACGGCATGCCCGCCGTCGCCTTCGACGTGTCCGGCGGCGTGCGCTCCCTGGTGCTGGACGGCACGACGGGCGCCCTGGTGCCGCACCCGGACCTGGACGCCTTCACCGGCGCCCTGGCCGGCCTGATGGCCGACCCGGCCCGCCGCCGCCGTCTCGGCGCCGCCGCCCGCGCCCACGCGGCGTCCTTCCGCCTGGATCCGGTGCTCGACCGCTGGGAGGACCTGTTCACGGCCATCCGCCGCTGACCGCACGGTTCCAGGCGGCGACGGCGCCCGAGGTCCGTGCCGTCCCTCGGACCGGCGGTTCCGGCGGCGCTACCCCTTGATCAGCTCGCGGGCCGTGCGCTGGCGGGGGACGCGGGCCATGGAGAGCTGGCCCGAGGTGAGCATGGCGGCCAGGGGACCGGGTTCGCGGTGGCGGTTGACGTGGTCGCGGGCCTGGCGCTCCCAGCGGCCGAGGGCGCGGCGGGCCACCGTCCTGCGGTAGGTGAGCAGGTGGCGCGCCGACGCCCTCGCGTCGCCGCTCACCTCGTAGCCGTGGTCGCGCAGGCGGTGGCCGAGCACCTCCTCGCACAGCGCGATCTCCCACGGCTCCAGCCGGGTGGCCCAGCTGCCCACCCGGGCCGCCGAGACCTCGTTGCGGGTGTTGCTGTGCCACACCTTCCTGGCGGGCACCGCGACGTCCGCCACCCGCTGGGGCTCGCACATCGAGGGCTCGAACTCCTCACCGAGGAACGCGCACAGCCTGGCCAGCTCGGCGGCGGGGTCGGCGGTGAGGTCCTCGTACCGCAGCTCGTGGTAGCTCCCGGCCGGCAGGGTCCTGGCGAGCCGCCGGCCCTGGTCCACGGACTCGGCCCAGTTGGCGATGGCGTGGTGGACGTCCAGGGTGTACCAGGGCATCTCCTTCAGCGAGGCCACGCAGTCGCGGCCGTCCCGGATCAGATGCACGAACTGCGCGTCGGGGAACAGCCGCAGCAGCACGCCGGCGTACCTGATGTAGGCCGGCCGCTTGTCCCCCCACCGCGGCTTGCCGAACCGCTCGCCGTACTCCCGGAACGCCTCGCCGACCACCGAGCCGAGCGACCCCGGCCCCTCCGAGGCCCGCCGCACGTACGTCTCCCGGTCCAGCCCGAGCTCGTGGAACCTGGTGGCCTTGTCCCCCGCGATCCACTCGGCGAGCGCGCGGCGCCTGCCGGCGTCGCGCATGTCCCCGTGCAGGCGGCGGTGGTAGTAGGCGGACAGCAGGAACCGCGTCTCCGGCGGGACCGCGATGCGCTCATGCGAATGGAGCATGAGCTGCAACATCGTGGTGCCGGAACGCGGGCAGCCGACCACGAAGATCGGCCGGTCGGTACTCATCGGATCTCCACCCCCGTGCGGAACGGATCGGTACGCAGCCGCGGGCTCTCGGCGGGGCGCGGGACCGGCCGTACGGCCCGGGCCGCCACCGCGCGCGTGGCCTGCCACATGCGGTAGATCAGAAAGATTTCGTTGAGGACGAGCAGGGCGCCCGCCGTGACCGTGACCGGCAGCAGCGCCTCGGCCCCGGCCAGCGGGGCCACCACGAACACGGCCGCGTGGAACTCGATGCCGCTCATCAGGTGCGTCCGCACCCGGCACGCGGCCAGGAACCCGCCGACGCGCCGCCGCGCGCCCACCTTCGGCTCCGCCGCCATCGGCGCCGGCCCCGCGCCGCGCCACGCCTCGGGCGGCGCGTGGGACAGCACGGCCCCCACCGCCACGGGCCCGAACAGCGTCACGAACTCGGGCCGCGCCGTGGGCCTGACCGTCGCCACCGCCTCGGGCTCGGGCGCCACCGGCGGCCGGGACGGGCCCGGCGCGTGGTCGCCGCGGTCCTGGGTGAGCCAGTCGACGGCCATGGCGTCCCGGACGGCGGCGAGCTCGGCGCGCAGCGCGGCGCGGTGGCGGGCCCTGGCCGTGCGGCGGACCCGTTTCATCTGCGGCGCGTTGACGTAGCGGAACAGGTCCAGCACGGCGATGGCCGCGCCGAGCAGCACGTAGGCCAGGCGGCCGGTCTCCGCGTACTGGCCGTAGGCGAGGCCGCAGGCGCAGCACACCACCCGGATGCGGTCGCCCACGTAGTCCAGCCACAGGCCGAACGGCGTGCCGGTGCCCTTCAGCCGGGCGATCTTGCCGTCCATGCAGTCGACCACGAAGCTCAGGTAGAAGACCAGCGCCCCGAGCGCCAGGCGCCCGGTCGCGAAGCACGCCGCCGCCCCCATCCCGAGGACCAGGGACAGGCGCGTGAGGCCGTTCGGCGTGATGTCGGTGTGGTTGGCCACGAGCAGCGTCACCCTGCAGGCGATCGGGTCGACGAGGAACACCGTCCACCACGAATCCCTGCGTTTTCGCGTCGCCCTGATGTCATCCAGCGAGTAGGACCCCATGACCGTCCAGCATGGCGACCCGAAGTCACCGAATTCTTACCGTCTGTAACTCACATGAGATCTCTATGGGGATTCTTGACCGGCCCGGGCGCCTGCCGCCGGCCGCCTTGACCAGCGTCGAGGGTAGTGACCCCGCGCGGTGGAGGACTGGAACGGGATCCAGGGGGAAACAGGGGGACGCGTCTGAAGTATTTACCGGTATGGCATGGTTTCTCAGCTGGCGCACTCTTTGGGATAAGGTGGCGCGCGCTGATGGGAGGAGACAAATGATGCGGCGGTGGCTTCCGATCCTGATCGCGGCCGTGGCGACGCTCACGGTGGCGCCGGTCGCGGCGGCCGACACGAGCGGCCCGGCGGCCAAGGCAAAGGCCGTGAACTGCGCCAAGGTGAAGTGCATCGCGCTGACCTTCGACGACGGCCCCGGCCCGTACACCCGCAAGCTGCTGGAGACCCTGCGCCGCGACAAGACCAAGGTCACCTTCTTCCTGATGGGCCAGCACGCCGAGAAGTACCGCGCGACCGCCCGCGCCATCGCCCGCGCCGGGCACGAGATCGGCAACCACACCTACGACCACCCGCACCTGACGTCGCTGTACGACGGCCTGATCCGCGACGAGCTGGTGCGCGCCCAGGACTCCATCGAACGCGCCACCGGCAAGCGCCCCACGCTGATGCGGCCCCCGTACGGCGACACCGACGAGCGCGTCTCGGGCATCGCGGCCGAGCTCGGCCTGTCGCAGATCCTGTGGAACCGGACCTCCCGCGACTGGGAGCTGCGGAACACCAAGGCCATCACCCGCCGGGTCCTCGCCGACGCCGCGCGCGACCGGATCGTGCTCATGCACGACATCTGGCCGGAGACCGTGGCCGCGATGCCCGGCATCCTGCGCTCGCTGAAGAAGAAGGGCTACCACGTCGTCACCGTGAGCACGCTGCTGCACGGCCGCCGCGAGCTCGCCCCCGGCGAGATGTACCCCCTGAGCGGCTGGCGCTGATCCGGCGATTCCGGTCCGAAACCGATCCGTCACGGATCGGCACGGCGGACCTGGACGACGTGTATTCTCCCGAACTGGTGTGCCGACCCCCGGCGTCCCGGGCCGTACCAGAAGGAGAATTGGTCGACGATGAGCGACGCAGGCGAGAAGGCCGAGCTGTACGCGCTGGACATCTCCGATGTCACGTGGTTGAGCGCTCCCGGCAGCACGTCCGACGACCGCATCGAGATCGCCTACCTTCCCGGCGGGGCGGTCGCCCTGCGCAACCCGGCCGATCCCAACGGCACCGTGCTGAGATACACGGCGGGTGAGTGGCGCGCCTTCGTCCTCGGCGTGCGCGACGGCGAGTTCGACGACTGAGCAGTCCGCGCGCCACCACCCGCACCCCGCCCCGCGGCCAGGCCGCGGGGCGTTCCGCGGGTCAGCGGGGCTCGATGGCGACCACCGCGGCGTTGCCCTGCGCGTCGACGCGCACCACCGCCGCGGCGCGGTCGGCACCGAGCTCGTCCTGCGTGCGCCGCGCGGCGTCCTCGGGCAGGAACAGGCTGTCGATGCCGCAGCTCAGCGGCCCCTCGCCGCGCGTCTCGCAGGAGAGGTACGGCGGGGCCGCCGGGCGCCGGGTCACGATGCCGGTGCCCTTCCACAGCGTGCCGTCGGGCGCCAGAGGCACGTAGACCCGGCCGGGCCGCAGGTTGCTCGCCGCGGGCAGGCCGGGGTAGGCGAGCATGACGTACGCGCCGCGGAAGGGGTCGATGGGGTCCACCGGGCCCACGGCCAGGCGGTAGCGCGTGCCGGTCAGCCGGGCGGACAGCTGGGGCCACACCGCCACCGCGAGCAGCGCGAGCTGGAGCACCAGTGCCAGCGCCACCAGCACGGGACGGGACATCAGCCTGGTCATCGCACCACCCGCATGAGCCTGCGGCGGCCGTAGTCGACCAGCACACCGGTGACGAGGAACACGACGCCGAGGACGAGGAACAGCGCCGCCCCCGACAGCAGCGGCTGGAACACCGCGAAACTCTGCACGGTCACGAACAGCACGAGCGCGCCGGTGACGACGTACACCAGCGGGGACAGGTCGCGCCTGGCCGCCACGACGGCGAACCACACGGCGGACAGGACGTAGACGATCGTGCCCGCCAGCGCCCGCGCGGTCTGCGCCGCGCCCGGCCCGGCCGGGTACGCGGCCATCGCGGGCGCCCAGGCCACCAGCAGCAGCGCGGCACCCAGCATGACGACCACCGCCGCGACCTCCCTGCGTCCCTCGGCGTCGCCGAGGCCGAGCGCGGCGGCGGCGGCCAGCACCACGGCCACCAGCCCCGGCCAGATCGCCACCGAGCCGTACATGCCGCCGGCACCGGACGCGCCGGGGAACACCGCGATGAACAGGCCGGTGAGCACGAGCACCACCCCGGCGAGCCGCCACAGCGGGGCGAACCCGGGCAGCCACCCGGACTCGTGCAGCACGGCGACCGCCACGGACACCACCCCCGCGATCAGCAGGGCCACCGCGGCACCCGCCCCGATGGACAGCCGTTCCCCGGCGAACCAGCTGTACCAGCCCGCGCCGAGCGCCAGCGCCGCCAGCAGCGGCCCCCGGGACCCGGTGGCGTACGCGTAGGCCAGCGCGCCCGCGGCCCAGACCCCGAGCAGGCTCGAGTCGTAGGCGGGGACCTGGAGGCTCTGCGCGGCCTGGAAGACCACGCCGCCTCCGGCCAGCACGGTCACCAGCCGGGCCGCCGTCACGGCCCCGCCGTCGCCCGGTGGGCGCGACCGGCCGTCCTCGCGTGGCCGCCGGGCCAGCACCTCGGCGAGGGCAGCGGCGCCCAGCCAGATGATCAGGATCCCGGCGAAGCGGGTCAGCGGCGAGATGCGGTGAAGATTCGCCGAGACCAGCCAGATCAGGCCCACGCCGAGGAAGCCGCCGCCGAGCACGAGGATGAGCCGTTCCAGGCTGAGCCGGCGCCCCGGGGCGTAGCGGGCGCCGATCTGGGCGGCGGTGGCGGCGTCGATGAGGCCGTCGGCCTGCCATCGGGCCAGCTCGCCGCGTAACCACGCCAGGCGCCGGACCGGCACCCGGGTCGTCGCGTCCATCTGTGGTCTTCTCTCTCGACCACCGGCCCGAGCGGGCCGGTCAGCCAAGATTAGTGGCGGACACCGCCGTCCGCTGCGGGGTTTCCACAGCCGCCGGGGGCAGCGAGCGCGCCAGGCGGCGGCCGAGCGCCTGCATGGGCCGCTCCACCGTGCGGTAGGTGAGCCAGCTCAGCGCGAGCACCACGGCGAGGTACGCCACGCCGAGCGCCGCCTGGACGGGGACCGGGCTCAGGCGCGGGTCGCCGTACACCGCGAGGAACAGCTTCAGCAGCGGGTTGTGGACCAGGTAGATCGAGTAGCTGACCACCCCCAGCCAGGCCAGCGCGCGGGGCACCGCGCGGTGCCGCAGCGCCATGGCGAGGGCGAAGGAGCCCGCGGCGAACGCCATGGTGACCAGCCACACCGGCGGGTCGGCCCACCAGCCGGCCCGGGCGGCGAAGAACGGCACGACGGCCAGCAGGGCGGCCACCACGGCGATCGCCCAGGGGCGGGAGATCTGCCCGCGCTCCCAGCGGTACAGCACGGTCCCGGTGAACATGACGGCCAGGATCGCCGGGCCGAGCCACGGCACGCGCCCGCCGACCAGCACCAGCACCACCGCCAGGCCGCCGACCATCAGCGCCCCGGCGGCGCGCACCCGGCCGGACCCGGCGATCACGAGGGCCAGGCCGACGGCCATCACGCCGAAGGAGACCAGAGAGGCCGGGACGCGATCGGGCAACGGCGTCACCAGCAGCAGCCCCGCGCCGAGCGCGGCCACCGCGAACACGACCGCCCACAGCCCGCTGCGGCGGTGCAGCCCGCCCACGAACAGCGCGGTGACCAGCAGGTAGAAGGCCATCTCGTACGACAGCGTCCACATGGTGTCCGCCAGCCCGGCGGCCCCCACCATGTCGATCAGCATGGTGGCGTGCGCGGCGGCCGTTGCGAGGTCGAGCGTCAGCGCGTCGCGCGGCGGCACCAGCGGGATGCTGAGCAGCACCACCACGATGATCAGGAGATACAGCGGGTAGAGCCGGAACAGCCTGCCCACCCAGAACGCCCGCACGTCCCCTCTGTTCTCCAGGGACGCCGGGATGATGTACCCGCTGACCAGGAAGAACACCATCACGCCGTAGATGCCGAGGTTCATCCAGTACGGCCGCAGCACCGGCACGAAGCGGTACAGCATGTGCTCCAGCACCACCGCGAGGGCCGCCACCCCGCGCAGCGCGTCCAGCCACGCCAGCCGCTGCCCTGAGGGGGACGGAGGACCGGACCGGGCCGGTAGGGGAGTCGGCATCCGACAAGGCTTACCGAACCCGCGACCGCGGGCAACCGATATCTGACAACAGACGGCCCCGGCCGCGCGATCAGGCCACCCCGGGGCACCCGTGGGGTCGCCTCAATCGGTGGTGCCCAGGCGGGATCAGGCGGCCGGGATCACCGCGGGGGCGTCACTCCCACTCGATGGTGCCCGGGGGCTTGCTGGTGACGTCCAGGACGACGCGGTTGATCTCGCGGACCTCGTTGGTGATGCGGGTGGAGACGCGGGCCAGCACGTCGTAGGGGACGCGGGACCAGTCGGCCGTCATGGCGTCCTCGCTGCTGACGGGGCGCAGCACCACCGGGTGGCCGTAGGTGCGGCCGTCGCCCTGGACGCCGACCGAGCGGACGTCGGCGAGCAGGACCACCGGGCACTGCCAGATGTCGCGGTCGAGACCGGCCCTGGACAGCTCCTCGCGGGCGATGGCGTCGGCCTCGCGCAGGATCTCGAGCCGGTCGTGGGTGACCTCGCCGACGATGCGGATGCCGAGCCCGGGGCCGGGGAACGGCTGGCGCCACACCATGGCGGGCGGCAGCCCGAGCTCTTCGCCCGCCCGGCGCACCTCGTCCTTGAACAGCGTGCGCAGCGGCTCGACCAGTGCGAACTTCAGGTCGTCCGGCAGGCCGCCGACGTTGTGGTGGGACTTGATGTTGGCGGCGCCGGTGCCGCCGCCCGACTCGACCACGTCGGGGTAGAGCGTGCCCTGCACCAGGAAGTCGACCGGCCCGTCGGCCATGATCGCGCGCTGCTCGTCCTCGAAGACCCGGATGAACTCCCGGCCGATGATCTTGCGCTTCTCCTCGGGGTCGCTCACCCCGGTCAGCGCCTTGAGGAACCGCTCGGCGGCGTCCACCACCCGCAGCCGCACGCCGGTGACCGCGACGAAGTCCCGCTCCACCTGCTCGGCCTCGCCCTTGCGCAGCAGCCCATGATCGACGAAGACGCAGGTCAGCCGGTCGCCGATGGCCCGCTGCACGATCGCGGCGGCCACCGCGGAGTCGACGCCGCCCGACAGGCCGCAGATGGCCCGGCCATGCGGCCCCACCTGCTCGCGCACGGCGTCGACGGCGTCCTCGACGATGTTGAGCATGGTCCAGGACGGGCGGCAGCCGGCCGCGTCCAGGAAGTGCTTCAGCACGGCCTGGCCGTGCTCGGAGTGGAGCACCTCGGGGTGGAACTGCACGCCGTACAGACCCCGGCCGGCGTCCTCCATGACGGCCACCGGGGTGTCCGGCGTCCACGCCATCACCCGGAAGCCCGTGGGCGCGGCGACGACGCTGTCACCGTGCGACATCCACACCGACTGCTCCGCGGGCAGCCCGGCGAGCAGCACACCCTCGTGACCCACGGTGAGCCGCGTGCGGCCGTACTCGGAGATGCCGGTGTGCGCCACCTGGCCGCCGAGCACGCGCGCCATCTCCTGGAAGCCGTAACAGATGCCGAAGGTCGGCACGCCGGTCTCGAACAGGCCCTCCGGCGCGGCCGGGGCGCCCTCGGCGTACACCGACGCGGGGCCGCCGGACAGGATGATGGCCTTCGGCCGCTTGGCGAGCATCTCGTCCACCGGCATCGTGGACGGGACGATTTCGGAGTAGACGTGGCACTCACGGACCCGGCGCGCGATCAACTGCGCGTACTGCGCACCGAAGTCGACCACCAGGACCGTGTCGAAGTCAGACACCGAAAGACCCCCAAAGAGCTGCCGCGATGCCCACAGTCTATCGACGGCCCCCGGTGTCCGGACGAATTCCGTGATCCACTCATGTGACCCCCGCCACTTCCGCCGTGAACCGCGCCCGCGCCGGATTCGTCGTAGGGGCATGAGGACTTCGATCGGTACGGCCGCCGCCGCCGCGCTCGCCCTCGGGCTGCTCGCGACGGCATGCACCGGCGGCGGTACGGCGTCACCCCCCACGGGCACCCCGGAGGGCACCCCGGTGACCCTCGGCAACATCAAACTGGTGTCCTACAGCGGATGCGACGACATGCTGGACGGCCTGCGCGCGGCCGCGGTGAAGGAGGTCGGCCCGTGGGGCTTCGGCACGGACATGGTGTTCCGCGCCGGCCGTGAGGTGGACATCGCGGCGCAGGCGGACGGCAAGGCCGCGCCCGCGCACTCCACCACGAACGTCCACGAGGCGGGCACCGACGAGCCCGACGTCGTGAAGACGGACGGCGAGCGGATCGTCAGCGTCACCCGGGGCGTGCTGCGGGTGGTGGACGCGTCCACCAAGAAGGTCACCGGCTCACTGCGGCTGCTGCCCGCCGAGCAGTCGTGGGAGGAGGGGAACCTGCTGGTGGACGGCGACCGCGCGCTGGTGATGTTCGGCGAGGGCTCGCTCCTGCCGCTCGGCGCCGTCGCCAAGCGCCCGGCCGTCCTGCCCGGGCCCCGCTACGTGCTGGTCGACCTGGCCGCCATGAAGACGCTCGGCTCGCTCACCCCGGCCGGGCAACAGGTGGACGCCCGCATGGTCGGCGGCACCGCGCGCATCGTGATCCGCTCCCAGCCCGTCGTCACGTTCCCCGAGGGGCGCCCAGACGACTCCGAGCGGACCCGGGTCGAGCGCAACAAGAAGGCCGTCGAGGAGGCGCCGATCGAGGCGTGGCTGCCGTCCTACGAGGTCACCGGCGCCGACGGGACCACGCGCACCGAGCGGGTCGCGTGCGAGCAGGTCAGCCACCCGGAGGACTACACCGGCACCTCCCTTCTCACGGTGCACTCGATCCCCCTCGGGTCCGCGATCGACGGCGGTGAGCCGATCAGCGTGGCCGCCGACGGGGACACGGTGTACGCCACCCCGACCAGCCTGTACGTGACCAGCAACCCCCGCTGGTGGTCCGGCGGGCGGGCGATACGCACCGGCATCCGCTTGAAGGAACCGCCGACGGGCCCCGGACAGGCGGAGGCGACACCCGCGCCGATCGCCCCCAAGGTCGAGACCTCCGCCCCGGCCGAGAAGATCGAGCCGAGCAACGACCCCTCGATGCCGTCGCTGCTCCCCGAGCCCAGCGCCACCCCGACCTCGTCCGGCCCCACCGGCGACCCCACGCCCGACCCCACCGGCAAGCTCCCGCCGCCCGCCACCGAGCCGCCGACCGGGACGCCGGAGCCCAGGGTGACCGAGGAGAAGGCGCCGCCGGAGCGCACCGAGGTGCACCGCTTCGACATCGGCTCCCCCGGCACACCCCGGTACCTCACCTCGGGTGAGGTCCCCGGGCGGCTGCTCAACCAGTACTCGCTGTCCGAGCACGACGGGTACCTGCGGATCGCGACCACCTCGACCGGCGACTCGGGCATCGTGGCGCGGGAGGGCTCCAGCGGGGTGTACGTGCTGAAGGCCGACACGCTGGAGAAGGCCGGCGAGGTGACCGGGCTCGGCAAGGGCGAGCGGATCTACTCGGTCCGGTTCATCGGCGCCGCGGGCTACGTCGTCACCTTCCGGGAGACCGACCCGCTGTACACGCTGGACCTGCGGGACCCGGCCCAGCCGAAGGTCAGCGGCGAGCTGAAGATCACCGGGTTCTCGTCGTACCTGCACCCGGCGGGCGACGGGCGGCTGCTCGGCATCGGGCAGGAGGCGAGCTCGAAGGGGCAGATCCAGGGCACCCAGGTCTCGCTGTTCGACGTGAGCGACCCCGCCGCGCCGAAACGGCTCGCCCAGTACCACAAGAAGGCGTCCTCGTCCGAGGCGGAGCACGACCCGCACGCGTTCTTCTACTGGGAGCAGTCCGGGCTGGCCGTGGTGCCGCTGAACTCCTGGAGCGGCGAGGGCAACTCGGCGGTGGTGCTGAAGGTCGGCGCCGACTCCCTCACCGAGGAGGCCACGATCACCCATCCCCTGCCGAAGCAGGACGAGCGGTCGCCCCTGGATCCGCGGGTGCGGCGCAGCCTGATCATCGGTGACACGCTGTGGACCCTGTCCGACAACGGCCTCAAGGCGAGCGACGCCACCACCCTCACCGAACAGGAGTGGGTGCCCTTCACCTGACCTGAGGCTTCCGGGTCGTATCGCGCAGTACGGCCCGGAGGTGCCCGGCCGTACGGCCACGTCCGCGGCGAGCCGAGACGGGGACCGTACGGCCAGTGGCACCAGGGAACGGCGGCGCCGCCGGGTCACGCACCCACACTGCCGACCCGGCGGCGCCGCTGGACCCTCACCACGCGCGGAGGGCCGGTCCCGGCGCGGGGACCGGCCCTCCGTCGCGCTTCAGGTCTCGGACGCTCCTCGTCTCCGGCTCCCCGACGCTCTTGGTCTCCGGGTCTCAGACGGTCTTGGTCTCCGGGTCGGTGACCGGGACGATCTCCGGGGCGCCGAGGCGGATCGCGTCGGCCTCCTGGTCGGTGTCCTGCTCCTGGGAGAGCCGCTCGGCCTCGATGCGCTTGGTGTAGTACTCGACCTCGCGCTTGACCTGCTCGGCGTCCCAGCCGAGCGGCCCCGCCATCAGCTCGGCCGCCTCCTGGGCCACGGCGGTGCCCCGGTGGAAGGTCTCGATGGAGATGCGGGTGCGCCGGGTGAGCACGTCGTTGAGGTGGCGAGCCCCCTCGTGGGTGGCCGCGTAGACCACCTCGGCCCGCAGGTAGTCGTCCGCGCCGGGCAGCGGGCGGCCCAGCGACGGATCCTTCTCGATCAGCGCCAGCACCTCGTCGATCAGCGAGCCGTACCGCTGGAGCAGGTGCTCGATCCTGGCGACGTGCAGGCCCGAGCCGCGGGCCAGCCGCTGCCGGGAGTTCCACAGCGCCTGGTAGCCCTCGGCGCCCACCAGCGGGATGCGGTCCGTGCAGGACGGCGGCACCCGGCGGTCCAGGCCGTGCGCGACGGCGCTCACGGCGTCCTCGGCCATCACGCGGTACGTGGTGTACTTGCCGCCCGCGATCATGACGAGGCCCGGCACGGGGTGGGTGACCACGTGCTCCCTGGACAGCTTGGACGTCTCCTCGGACTCCCCGGCCAGCAGGGGCCGCAGTCCCGCGTACACGCCCTCGACGTCGTCGCGGGTGAGCGGGACCGAGAGCACCGCGTTGACGTGGTCGAGCACGTAGTCGATGTCCTGGCGGGAGGCCGCCGGGTGGGCCTTGTCCAGCGACCACTGGGTGTCGGTGGTGCCGACGATCCAGTGACGGCCCCACGGGATCACGAACAGCACCGACTTCTCGGTGCGCAGGATGATCCCGGTGAGCGAGTGGATGCGGTCCCTCGGGACCACCAGGTGCACGCCCTTGGACGCGCGCACGTGGATCTGTCCGCGCCCGCCGACCAGCTCCTGGATCTCGTCGGTCCACACACCCGTCGCGTTCACCACCTGGCGGGCCCGCACGTCGTACTCCGACCCCGTCTCCAGGTCGCGTACCCGCACCCCCGTGACCCGCTCGCCCTCGCGCAGGAACCCGATGACCTTGGTGCGGGAGGCCACCTGGGCGCCGTACGCGGCGGCGGTGCGCAGCATGGTGGTGACGTAGCGGGCGTCGTCCACCTGGGCGTCCCAGTACTGCACGGCGCCGGTCAGCGCCGTCTTGCGCAGCGCCGGGGCCAGGCGCAGGGCGCGGCGCCTGGACAGGTGCCGGTGGCCCGGGACGCCCCGGGTCAGCCCCTGCGAGAAGCCGAGCGAGTCGTACATCACCAGACCGGCACCCACGTAGGGCCGTTCCCAGACGTGATGGGTCAGCGGGAACAGGAACGGCACCGGCCGCACGAGGTGCGGGGCGATGCGCTGGAGCAGCAGCGCCCGCTCCTGCAGCGCCTCGCGCACCAGATCGAAGTTGAACTGCTCCAGGTAGCGCAACCCCCCGTGGATCAGCTTGGAGGACCGCGAGGACGTCCCCGACGCGAAGTCACGCGCCTCCACCAGCCCCACCGACAGCCCCCGCGTCACCGCGTCCAGCGCCACCCCCGACCCCACCACGCCGCCCCCCACCACGACGACGTCCAGCTCCTGCCCGGGATCCGACATCCGCGCCAGCGCCGCCGCCCGCTCGGCGGGCCCGAGCCGCGCCGCGTCCGTCCCCCCGATCCGCGTCCCCACGCCGTCCGCCGCCCATCCCCTAGCCGCGTCCATCCGGGCGCCACCTTCGTGCCCTGTCATCGCATCCCCCTGGGATATGGCATGTAGCGTCCCGTCATTTCTACCCGTGGGTAGATAACCACATGCCGTCCCCCCCTCGGGTGGGGTAGGTCAGGGGGTGGGAAGCCAGACACCCCGGCGCATCACCTGGTGAAGGGTCAGGTCCTCGTTGAGGACCACCAGATCGGCGTGGTTGCCCACGGCTATCGAGCCGGTATGGGACGAGATGCCCAGGACGCGGGCCGGGGTGTGGGAGGTCATCTCGGCGGCTTCGAGGAGGCTGAGGCCCACCTCCTGGACGGCCCGGCGGAAGGCCTCGTCCATGGTCAGGGTGCTGCCGGCTATGGCGCCGCCCTCGGTCAGGCGGGCGGCCCCGCCGGTGACCTCCACGTCCATGGAACCCAGGCGGTAGGTGCCGTCGCCCATCCCGGCGGCGGCCATGGCGTCGGTGACCAGGACGGTGCGATCCGCCCCGGCGGCGGCCACGGCCAGGCGGAGCATCGCCGGGTGGGCGTGCAGGCCGTCGTTGATCAGCTCGACGGTGACCCGAGGGTCCTCCAGGAGGGCCGCGATCGGCCCCGGAGTGCGGTGGTGCAGCGGCGGGAGCGCGTTGTACAGGTGGGTGGCGACGGTGCACCCGGCGTCGATCCCGGCTCGCGCCTGGTCGTAGGTGGCGTCGCTGTGGCCGAGCGCCGCGATCACGCCTTCACCCACCGCCGCGCGCACGGTGTCCAGCGCGCCGGGCAGCTCCGGCGCGATGGTGACCATCCGGACATGCCCCCGCCCGGCCTTCAGCAGCCCCGACAGCTCCCCCGGGGACGGCTCCCGCAACTGCCCCGGGTCATGCGCCCCGCGGCGCGCAGGGGCGATGTACGGCCCCTCCAGGTGCACACCGGCCAGCAGCCCGTCCTCGCACAGCTCGGCGAGGGCCGACGTGACCCGCGTCAGGTCCCCGATCGACGCCGTGACCAGACTGGCCATGATCGTCGTGGTGCCGTGACGAGCGTGGAACTCCGCCGCCCGCCGCGCCTGCTCCTGATCCCCGGACGGAAACGAGGCCCCCGCCCCGCCATGGGTGTGGATGTCGACGAAGCCCGGGACGACATACCGCCCCCCGAGGCCCACCCCGGCCCCCGGCGCCCGTCCCCGCCCGATATGGGTGAAGCGCCCGTCCTCGATGGTGAGCCAGCCCTCATGCACCCCATCCGGGGTCACGACACGGGCATCGGCGAGTGTGGTGCTCATGAGATCAGGATCACCGATCGGCTGATGCGGCCCGGCAGCCGGGGTACCGGCCAGGACCACGACGGCGGGACAGGGCCGCCCGGGCACCCGGGCCGGCGGGGTGGGTCATGGGGCGAGGATCACGGACCTGGTGAGGTGGAGGGGGTGGTCGGGGTCCAGGCCGAGGGCGACCGCGCGGGCCTCGGCGAGACGCTGGATCCGGATCAGCTCGGCCATGGGGTCGGTGTCCCGGCTCACGAAGGTGGCACCGGTGCGGTGGACGTCCGCGGAAAGACCGGGCGGGGCCGGCCCGAGCATCCAGGTGACCCGCCCCGGGCCCGCGATACTGATCGGCCCGTGACGGTACTCCATCGCCGGATACGCCTCGGTCCAGGCCCGGGCCGCCTCACGCATCTTCAGCGCCGCCTCCTGCGCCAGCCCGTAGGCCCAGCCACTCCCAAGGAAGGAGATCTGCTCGGCCCCCACCAGCTCACCTGGCACCTCCTCGGCCACGGCCCGCTCCCCGTCGGCCACCACCTCGCTGAGGTCCTCGCCCAGATGGACGCGCAACAACGCGAGCTGCGTGGTCGCGAACCGCGTCTGCACCACCGACCGCTCGTCGGCGAAGTCCAGCACGATCACGTCATCGGCCGCCCCCGTGACCGGCGCCGACGGATCCGCCGTGATCACCGTGGTCCGCGGACCGTCCTGCGTGCCGCGCAAGGCATGGAGCAAGGTGAGGATCTCGGTGGTGGTCCCCGACCGGGTGAGCGCCAGAACGCGGTCGTAGCGCCGCGCGAGCGGAAACTCGGAAGCGGTGAAGGCATCGGTCTCCCCATGACCGGCCCGCTCCCGAAGCACGGCGTAAGCCTGCCCCATGAACCATGACGTCCCACACCCGACAACCGCCACCCGCTCCCCCCGCCGAGGCAGCGCCACCCCACCAGCCAGCCCAACAGCCCGCCGCCAACACCCCGGCTGCGACGCGATCTCGCCCGCAAGTTCCGTAATCACAAGCCACTCCGGGGATACTCAAGCCTGGTCGGCCCCCCTTTATAGCAGCCCC